>NZ_JALQEK010000042.1:0-1168 GCF_023630765.1 Caballeronia sp. ATUFL_F2_KS9A
TGATTGCGCAACCATTGTCGTTTACCCTTGCGGCATGGGCCTGCTTGCGTTTCCGCATGGGTTCGATGCGGTTCGTGGTCTAATGCTGTTGCGCACTAATCGTTAGATCCAGTACTCTGAAATGGCCAAGAAAAGCGATAACCGGCAAACGACCGAAGCGGGCGTGCTCCAGAGCGTGACGCTTATCGATGTGGCAAGGGTGGCGGGCGTTGCGCCGATGACAGTCTCCCGTGCCCTTCATCGGCCGGAACTCGTTCGTAGCGACACCCAGAAGAAAGTGCTTGAAGCGGTCCAGGCCACCGGGTACGTGCCCAACATGCTTGCGGGCGGACTGGCCAGCAGCAAAAGCCGGCTGGTCGCCATCCTGTTGCCGACCATCGCAAGTTCTATCTTTGCGGAGACCGTGCAGTCGCTCGTCGACAAATTGACCGCGTCGGGTTATCAGACGCTTTTGGGTCTCACCGCTTACTCGACAGCTCGCGAAGAAGCCTTAGTCGAAGCGATTCTCGGCAGGCGGCCTGATGGGATCGTGCTCGCCGGTACAAGCCATACCAAGGCGACAGTCGAGCGGCTCGTCAAAGCCAAGATTCCGGTCGTCGAAATCTGGGATCTCACCAACAAACCGATCGACACCGTCATTGGCTTCTCGCACGAAGAAGTAGGCAAGCAAGTCGCGCGGCACCTTCTCGCGAAAGGTTATAAGCGCTTCGGCGTCGTTTCCATCGATGATCCGCGAGGTTTGCGCCGCTGCAGGAGCCTGATCGCCGAACTCGCGAAACACGGCATTGGCAAAGCTACGTTCGCGATCCTCCCTGCACCGGCCACCGTGCAAAGGGGGCGCGAAGGCGCGGCCCGTCTGTTCGATGAGACGCCGCCGGAAATCGTCGTATGCAGTTCCGATACGCTCGCGCAGGGGGTGCTTGCCGAAGCAGCCAGTCGGAAAATGAGCGTACCTGAGCAGATTGCTGTGATGGGCTTCGGGGATCTAAGCTCTGCCGCGCACATCTATCCTTCTCTTTCGACAGTGCGAGTCGAAGGCGCCGTCATCGGCGTGAAAGCGGCCGAATCATTACTGTCGCGCTTTGCGCAAAGCTCGGCAGCCGGGCATCAGCCTGTGCACGTCAAGATCGATACTGGCTTCACCATAATCGACCGTCAAAGCACCTAG
>NZ_JALQEK010000043.1:0-36703 GCF_023630765.1 Caballeronia sp. ATUFL_F2_KS9A
GCTCGGCAGCCGGGCATCAGCCTGTGCACGTCAAGATCGATACTGGCTTCACCATAATCGACCGTCAAAGCACCTAGACGTCTACCAGCCGGGGGTAGCCGCATCGCTAACCCTTCCATGGCCGAAAGTCATCCGACGCGCGACGCAATCGTCAAATCCTCTAAGCGGGCCCCATCGCCCTGGCTTGATGTCGCTAGTCGATGTATTTCGGACGTTGGAATGTCTCGCCGCTTCTGCGAGCGAAGGCCCTTTATGGCCCATAAGCCCCCTTCGAACCAACTTCCGACTCTGATCGACCCGCTTGCTCACTGCACGCTTTTTTGCCCAAACCTCCGCCGTGCGGTCGGGGTTGTAACGATAGACGTCTAGTGCCGAGAGACCCGCCCACCCGCTCCCTGCCGCTTGAAAACGCGCGCCGATCGACAACCGGAAAATAGCATCGAACGCATCAATCGTTATCCGCTCGCCATCATCCCCGGCGCACGGCTTCGCGAAGCCCCACCGCCGCCCTCGTCCGACCAGACCAAGATCACAACCCGCCCCCACAATTAGCCGCCCCCCTCGGCGTAATGCACAATATCGGCATCTAAGAACGCGGAGAATGGCCCGTGGGCGTCAACTTCGACCTCAACGACTTGCAGGCATTCAGAGCCGTGGTGGAACTGGGCAGCTTCCGAAAGGCAGCCGAGGCGGTGAACATATCCCAGCCGGCTTTGAGCCGCCGGATCGACAAGCTGGAGGAAGCGCTCGGCGTGCGTCTCTTCGAACGCACCACGCGCAGCGTGACGCTCACGACTGTGGGCCGCGCCTTCGCGCCGAGCGCGGAGCAGCTGCTGGACGATCTCGATGTCGCCCTGCTCGGCATCCGCGATGTCTCATCGAGCCGATTGGGTCACGTAACCATTGCCTGTGTGCCATCCGTGGCCTACTACTTTCTGCCAAGCGCGGTTGCGAGCTTCCATCGCCGTTTTCCGCGCATCAGGGTGAAACTGCTCGATGCGAGCGCGAACGAAGTGCTCTCCGCCGTCATCAGCGGCGAGGCCGATTTCGGCGTCAGCTTCATGGGAAGCCAGGAGTCCGAGGTCGACTTCAAAGTGCTGCTGCAGGAGCAGTTCGTTGCGGCTTGCCGTCGCGACCACCCGCTCGCGCGCAAGAAATGCGTGACCTGGAACGAGCTCTACGAACACGAATACGTTTCCGTGGACAAGACGTCCGGCAATCGCCTGTTGCTCGATCAGGCTCTTTCGGCCGTATCGCCGCGCGCGCCCAGCGTGTGCGAAACACGTCACGTCACGACCATGCTCGGTCTCGTCGAAGCGGGCCTCGGCGTCGCCGCCGTACCGTCGATGGCCATGCCCGGACGCAATCATCACATCCTCACGAGTGTGCCGCTGGTCGACCCCGTCGTGAAGCGACGAGTGGGAATCGTGAGACGCCGCGGGCGTACGCTGACGCCGGCCGCGCAGGAGTTTCATCAAACGATTCTGGATATGAGAGGCGATGTCAGGAGCAGCGACACATTAACCGACGACGTCGCTCCAAAAGCGCGCCCGAGCAGGAAGCCCGCGTCGTGAGGGTGGCGAGAACGCTCCGTTTGCTCTATGTGCAGGTCGTGCTTGGCATGTTGCTCGGCATGGCGCTCGGGCACTTCTGGCCGCAAGCCGGCTCGCTTCTCAAGCCTGTCAGCGACGGTTTCGTCGGCCTCGTCAGGATGATGATCACGCCGATCGTCTTCTGCACGATCGTATCCGGGATCACGTCTGTCGCGAGCGGAAAAGCCATCGGGCGCGCAATCTTCCGGGCGTTGGGACTCTTCTATTTTCTGACTGCCGTGGCGCTCGCGCTGGGACTCGTCACGGCCTTTCTGATGCGGCCCGGCGCGGGCATGCATATCGACGCCCGAAGTCTCGATACGACGATCATCGCGCAGTATGTGAAGCAGGCGCATCCGGATGGTCTCGTCGCCTTTGCACTGAACGTCATCCCCGAAACGATGCTCGGCGCCTTCGAGAAGGGCGAGGTGCTGCCGGTGCTGCTGCTCTCGCTGCTATTCGGCTTCGCACTGAATCTGCATCCGGGCGCAGGCAGGCCCGTGCTCGCGCTCATCGATGGCATCGCCCAGGCGCTGTTTCGCATCCTCGCGATGATCATGCGGCTCGCGCCGCTCGGCGCATTCGGCGCGATGGCTTTCACGGTGGGCCGCTTCGGGATTCACTCGGTCGGCTCCCTCGGCATGTTGATGGTGTCGTTCTACGTGGCATGCGTGCTGTTCGTCGCGCTCGTCCTCGCTGCGCTTGCGCGCTTGCACGGCTTCGCGCTTTGGCGGCTCTTGCGTTATCTGCGCGAGGAATTGCTCATCGTACTGGCGACTTCGTCGACGGAACCGGTGTTGCCGCGCCTCATCACCAAGCTGGAGATGCTCGGCTGCGACAAGGGCGTTGTCGGACTCGTGCTGCCCGCGGGCTATTCGTTCAATCTCGACGGCACCGCGATCTATCTGACGCTTGCTTCCATGTTCATCGCGCAGGCGTGCGACGTGTCGCTCTCCGCGCCGCAGATCGCGATGATGCTCGCGGTCATGCTGCTCACGTCCAAAGGCGCGGCGGGCGTGTCCGGGAGCGGCCTGGTGGCGCTCGTCGCGACGCTGACGGTGATTCCGGATCTTCCCGTCGCCGGCGTGGCGCTATTGGTGGGCATCGACCGCTTCATGTCCGAAGCGCGCGCGCTCACGAGTGTCATCAGCAACGCGTGCGCGGTGATCTTCGTTTCGATGTGGGAAGGCGCCTGCGATCGCGCGCGCCTCGCCCGGATGCTGCGCGCGCCGGCGCCGGGCGACGCCGACGGCGCAGAGGACCACGCGAGCAGCACCTCGAGAAGTTGACGGCGAAGGCTGTATCAATGCGCGGCGACGCTATCGAGTCCCGTCGATTTCACATCTGCCTGAACGCCGGGCGATGCCAGATAGTCGAGGAGCGCCTTCGCTTCCTTCGGATGCTGTGCGCTCACGGGAATGCCGGCGGCAAAACGCGTGACGGACTGCAAAGACTCGGGAATCTTTCCGACGAAGGTCGCGCCCTTGACCGGCAGCAACTCGCTCACCTGCTGAAAGCCGATCTCGTAATCGCCGTTCGCGACGACCGAGGCCACTGGTATGCGCGGGATCATCTTCGCCTTGGGCTTGACCTGCTCCTCGATGCCGAGCTTCGTGAACAGCTCCCGCTCGATATAGACACCGCTCGCGCTGTCCGAGTAGGCGATCGACTTGGCATGCAGCAGCGTCTGCCGGAGGCCTTCCGCCGAGCTGATGTCGGGCTTGGCCGCACCGTCGCGCACGACCATGCCGATGCGCGAGTCCGCCAGTTCCACGCGCGATCCGGGCACGACCTTGCCCTGCTTGATCAGCTCGTCGAGCGCGTAACCGACCATGATGACGGCGTCGGCCGGCTCGCCCCGTTCGAGACGGTTGGGAATGGCTTCGGGCGATTTGCCCATCGACGGACCCAGCGCCGTGTCGAGCGTGTTGCCCGTCTCGGACGCGAACCTCGGACCGAGCACCTTGTACGCCGCGGTAAAGCCACCCGAGCTCATGACGTGCAGGTCGGCGGCCTGCACGCTGAACGCAACGGCCGAGGTGGCGATGAGCGCAGCCGCGCATAGTTTCGGAAGCAGATTTTTCATGATCGGAGTCGTGTAGGGTTCGATAGACGCTTGGCGCAACGAGCGACGCGTCAGTGCGCCGGAGTCAGCGTCGCCGCACGCCGGCGATAGAGCGCGAACGTCGCCAGAAGCGCGCAGCCGGCGGCGAAGCTCATCCAGTATCCGGGCGCGGCCTTGTCGCCGGTCATGTGAATGAGCGCCGTCGAGATGGCCGGCGTGAAGCCGCCGAACACCGCCGTCGCAAGGCTGTAAGCAAGCGAGAAACCCGCCACGCGCACCTGAACCGGCATCACCTCGGTCAGCGCGACGACCATCGCGCCGTTATACATGCCGTACATGAACGAGAGCCAAAGCAGCACGAGCAGCATGTTGATAAAGCTCGGCGCGTGGGCGAGTATCGACAGCGCGGGGTATGCGGTTGCGATAGCGAGCACCGTCATGCCGACGAGCAGCGGCCTGCGGCCGATCTTGTCCGAGAGCGCCCCGCCGATCGGCAGCCACACGAAGTTCGACACGGCCACGCACAAGGTCACGAGCAGACTATCCGCCGTGCTCAGATGCAGGACCGTCTTGCCGAAAGTCGGCGCATAGACCGTGATGAGATAGAAGCTCGAGGTGGTCATCGCCACCAGCATCATGCCGGCGATCACGACGGCCCAGTTCTGGGCCAGCGTGCGGAACACTTCCTTCATGCTCGGGCGATGCTGGCGTGCCTTGAATTCCTGCGTTTCTTCCAGATTGCGACGCAGCATGAAGATGAACGGCACGATCATGCAGCCGACGAAGAACGGCACACGCCATCCCCAACTCGCGATGGCCGTGGTGTCGAGGAATTGGTTGAGCGCGAAGCCGAGCGCCGCGGCCACGACGATCGCGACCTGCTGGCTCGCGGACTGCCAGCTCGTGAAGAAGCCCTTGCGGCCGGGCGTGGCCATCTCGGCGAGATAGACCGATACGCCACCCAGTTCGGCGCCCGCGGAGAACCCCTGCAGCAGACGTCCGACGAGCACGAGCGCGGGGGCCAGAAGACCGATCGTCGCGTATCCCGGCACGAATGCGATCAGGATGGTGCCGCTCGCCATGATGGAAAGCGTGACGATCAGGCCCTTGCGGCGGCCGACATCGTCGATGTACGCGCCGAGCACGATCGCGCCCAGCGGACGCATCAGGAATCCGGCGCCGAAGACCGCGAACGTCATCATCAGCGAAGCGAATTCACTCGATGCCGGAAAGAACACGCCGGCGATTTGCGTCGCGTAGAAGCCGAACAGAAAGAAGTCGAACTGCTCCAGGAAATTGCCGGCCGTTACGCGGAAAACCGCCGCAGCCTTGGAATGTCCCGGCGAAAGGGTGGAAGGTGAGGGATGCATCGATGTGTCTCCTGAAGTCCCGAAATTTGCGGAGTGTCCGCTCTTGTCTTTCGGGAATGATGGCGCGTCGCCATCAAAACGATAAGTGCAATGTTCTGAACGATTGATGTCCTATGGTTATCAATCGCCGGAAACGGTCGGCTCGGCCGACCTCCCGGATGTCGGCGCTCAGGCCACGAAACGGCACTGTGAAGCGGGCGTGCGCGTGTCCATGTTTCGACCGCGGTTCAGGTGATCGTCGATTTCCGCGGCGCAACCGAGCATGCGCGGATACAGAAAGATCGTGAACGCAGCGGTTTCGAGATCCGCCTCGCTGAATGCGCCGCGTTTGAGCGGTTGCCACAGCATTTTCAGCAGCAGCGCGGCGATCACGGCATCGACATTGACGCAGTAGACGTTGCGCGAGACGCCCGCGTCGAACAAGGCCTGCACCAGCGCGCGGTAATACGCATGAAACGCGTTGTACTCGCCTCGCGCCTCGTACAGATCGGCGATGAACACCTCGCGCGGATCGTGATTCACCGGCTTGTCCTTGAAAACCGGGTGATTGACGCCCGGCAGCTTGGCGATGTCGAGGCTGCCGGCCTGCTTCTGGCTCGCCTTGTAGCGCGCGTAATGCTCGACGGAACGGCGCGCGAGCGCGTCGAGATCGACGCCGTGATGCGGGTCCGCGGGATCGTCGAGGGCGCTGTCGCGAAACGCATCGTTGAGAAAGGCGATGCCTTCGTAGCCATTGCCGCCGTGCGTATAGCCGGTGTGCGTCAGAAAACCCGTCAACGCCTTGTTCAGTTGCACGCGTTCGGGTGATTCGGGGCCATCGGCGGATACCGCACCCTTCGCGCCTTGCGCCGAGATCGCACCCGGTCCGTTCGTGAGCAGCAATCCGGTCAGCGTCCTGAAAGCGAACAGGTCGTCGGCGGACGGTTCGAGGCCGAGCAGCGCCGCGAACGCAATCTCCGTCAGCGAGCGCTCGCCGAGCAACGCCTCGGTGGAAACATCGCAGAAGCTGTCGGGACGATGGCGCGACGCGTCCGCCGAAGCGCCGATCAGCGTGCCGAACAGCTTCGTCCACCACGGCAGACTCTCCGCCGTCAGACGCGAGATGCGCTTGCGCATGAGCGGGCCCCAGGCGAGTGTCGTCGTGATCGCCGCGAGCACGGCGTCCGCGCGCGGATGGCCCGGGCCGCTGGCAATCCATCGCACGAATACGGAATTCACGCCACGGGCCGCGAGACCGGCGAGCATGGCTTCGGCCTTCGGATCCGGTTCCTCGCAGAACAGTGCCGCGCTGCCCTCGGTGTCGATCGCGTCGATGTCGAAATCGCGATCGAATGCGTCGACGAGTCTTGCTGCGGCGAACCGGTCGATCATCAGCTTGGCCGCCTCACGCGCCGCGCGCTGGCGATTCGGCCCGACGATGGCGGCAGCAGCCGCGAGCACGGCATTGGGCGCATTGCCGGCCTCGCGCGCCGCCTGCGCCGCCGCCAGTTCGGGCGTGCCGTACAGGTTGACCGCCGCGCCGACCGCGACGTCGATCAGTTTCTCATCGTTCGCGCCGCCGAACTCGTGCAGCAGCGCGAGGCACACGTTCGCTTCGAAGGAATGCGTCGACGCGTCGAGCATCGATACGCCGTGCAGGCTGCTCACCTGAGTCTTCGCATCCATCTGCGAGGCGCCCGATGCGTCCTTCAACGGCTGCCGCGGCGGAATCGCGCCGATCTGGTCGTTCACCCGCGCGACTTGTTCGTCATAGGGCGCGACGGCTTTCACGACCGCAAGCGCGAGATCGTCGGGCAAATCGAGCCCCTGATCGGAGCCGAACCACGGCTTGAGCGCGAGGCTGCCTTCGGGCTCGAAGTCGGGCATCGTCGCGTTCGCCCGCATCACCGCCGTGAGCGCGGCGGGAATATGCGCGATGTTCGTCACCACCGCACCCTTCGCCGAGCAGCATGGATCGCCGGGCGTGAAAAGCCTTTCGACGCCGAATTTCTCCTTGAACCAGCGTTCCTTCGCGAGCGCATCGTCGGCGCCGCCCGCCATCGCGCCAGCATGTCCCACCGCGCGCGTCAGACGGCTTTTCCAGCGGCCCACCACGCACGCGACCACGGGCTTCGTGAAGTCCGCGTCGGCTTCGTAATAGCCGCCGGGCTCGCAGTACAGCACGGCAGCCTTGCTGCGCGCATCGTTTGCGAGCGCGAAAGCGAATTCCGGCGCGGCATAGTGGATGTAGACATCCTTCCCGCTGGAAATGACCGTCGAGGTGCCCCAGCCGCTCATGCGCAGGTATTGCGCAATCGTTGTGCTGAAGCCGCCGGAATTCGAGAAGATCGCGATCGATCCCTGGCGCAAGGTCGCGCCCGGATCGTCGCCGCCGAGCGCGCCGCCCATGCGTACGCGTTGCCACGAGTCCGCGACGCCCAGCCCGTTCGCGCCGAAGATGTCGATGCCCGCCTGCTGACCCATCGCGCGAATCTCACGCGCATCGTGCACGGCGATCTTCTCCGTGATGATGAATATCTTGCGCAGATCCGGATTCACGCGGATCAGTTCGGCCACGCCGTCGCGCGCGGCCGAAGGCGGCAGATAGACGACGCCGCAGTTGAACCGATGTCCGGCTTCCAGCCCTTCTCGCACGTTGTTGAAGACCGGAATGTCGCCCGCGGGCGTCGCAAGCATCTGTCCGCCTTTGCCGGGCGCCGTGCCGAAGACGACATTCGCGCCCGAGAAAGCGTGGCTCACCGGCGTCACGTCCGATGATTCGCCGCCCAGGATGTTGAGCACGCAGACGCGGTCTTCGCGCGTCGCGATATCCGCCAGCGACTGTATGCCGACGAAGTATTTGAAACGACTATTGCCTTGCTTGTGCATGTCCGATCTCCTCAAGCCGATGCCGTATGCGATTGCGCGTCGCGCGCGCCGATGCGCGCCGCAACTTGCGCGCGTCCGCCCGATTGCATCCATGTATCCGCACGGCGCGCGTACTGGATCACCTCGCTGATGTCGGAGTCGAAACCGAAAAGGCGATACGGCAGGCCGAGCGAATCGCAGGTGTCGCGCAGCGCGGACATGCCGCGCACGAGGTTTGGGCCGCCGCGTCCGAGCACGACATAGAGCGGCGTCGGTCCGTGCTCGCTGAAGTGCTCGCGCAGCGCATCGGCCATCGCGCGCAGGGTTTCGAAGATGTCGGTGTTGTTGGACTTGCCGCCGATGATGAACAGCACATTCGACTGCTTCAGCCAGTGCCGGAAGCAGATGCGCGCCACTTCCTTCATCTTTTCGTAGGGCGGATTGCCGCCGAAGTCCGACGAGATGATGGCCGCATCGCCGAGCATTTCCGTGACGAGCGAGTTCGCGCCGCCGCCGAAGGTGGGCGCGAGGATCGTGCCCTTGTCGTTGATCACGTAGACATCGCTTTGACCCTGGTGGGTGCGCAACTGGTTGATCTCCTGTTCGAAATCCGAGTAGTCGGCGGCGAACAGATGCGGGGGCAGGCCGAGCCGCGAGAAGCGCGGATCGTCGCGATCGAATCCGCACTTGAAGTCGCACGCGACGGGCGTGAGACGTCCCTTCTTGTCCTCGCGCATGCGGATCGGGTTGAGTTCGAGCGTCGTCATCCCGAAGTCGTGGAACAACTCCCAGAGCTTCGGCAACTGCTGCACGAGCGGCGAGATGATTTCGCGCGGCGCGCCGATCTCGCTCAGCGCATTCGCCACGACGAACGCCTTCAATCCGGTCAGCGCATCGAACGGCACCATCGCGACGTGCTTCGGATCGACTTCCTCGATGTCCATGCCGCCCATGTGCGAAAGCGTCATCGTCGGCGCGCGGAAACGCGTGGAATCGGTGATCGAAAAGTAGACCTCATGCTTGGCCGGCACGCCCGCTTCGAACGTCACGCCGTTCGCCTTGGCTTTCACATGGCCTACGGCGTGTTCGGCGAAGTACAGTCGTTCCTTTTCGGCGAGCGCCGTCTTGAGATCCGTGGCGCGGCCGAGCAAGCCCGCTTTGCCCTTCTTGCCCACACCGCCCTTGAACACCGGCTTGATGAATATCTGCCCGTGACGGTCGATGAGCGACTTGATCTCTTCTTCGCTGGCGCCCGGGCCCAGCACTTCGCTGGACGGAAAGCCGACGAATTGCAGCAGGCGCGAGCCGTGCAACATTCCGGTGATCTGCATGTGACGTGTCTCCTGATTTGAGCAATGACGAATGAAGCGGATACTGGAAGTGCATCGACTCGCTGCGGCAGGCGCGAGATGCACCGCTGCCGGTAGACGCGCTCGAAAAGCGGCGGCAGGATTCAAGTAGCGAGGTGAGTTACGCGAGATAGGCGTCGATGACTCTTGACGGCAGCCCTGAACGGGCGTGCACCGGGATGCAGCGAAACGCTGTGCTGCGCTTCGTGCCTGTCTCCGACGCGTTCTCTTTTATGAACGTCTTGAGACCAGATACTTGCGCAAGAAGGCTGAAACAAGAAGTGCAATTTTTCGAAGCATTGATGTTCAAACGTTATCAATGCCGAAAAAGGCGGCGACTGGACGACGCGTTGCACGCCGGTAACGCCGCCTGATTTTGGCGCTCGGAGAAGAACGCCGCTCGTGACTGACGGCCGCGATGAAACGATCCGTCAGAACGTCCCGGGAAACGAGCCCCCATCCATCAGGATGTTTTGACCGGTCAGGTAGCCCGCGTGTCCGCTGCACAGGAAAGCGCACATCGCGCCGAACTCCTGCGCCGTGCCGAATCTCCCTACCGGTATTGCCTGCCGCTTCGCTTCGAGCACAGCGTCATACGCCTTGCCCTGCGCGGTAGCGGCCGCTTGGGTGGACTGCTTCAGGCGGTCGGTATCGAACAAGCCCGGCAGCAGATTGTTGATGGTCACGTTATGCTCCGCGATCCGTTTCTGCCGGGCCAGACCCGCGACGAAGCCGGTCAGGCCGGAACGCGCGCCGTTGGACAGCCCGAGCACATCGATGGGCGCCTTCACCGCACCCGACGTGATGTTGACGATCCGGCCGAAGCCTCGCTCGGCCATTGCATCGACGGTGGCGCGCATCAGTTCGATGGCCGTCAGCATGTTCGCATCCAGCGCCGCGATCCAGTCGTCTCGGGTCCAGTCGCGAAAATCGCCCGGCGGCGGGCCACCCGCATTGTTGATCAGGATGTCGATGCGAGGCGCCGCGCTCAGTGCCCGCTCCCGACCGGCGCTCGTCGTGATATCGCCTGCCACCGCGATCACCTGAACGCGGGGGTTCAGTTGCCGAAGCCCGGCTGCCGTCGATTCGAGCGCGTCCTCGCCGCGCGCCGTCACCACGACGTTGACGCCTTCAGCGACCAGCGCTTCGGCGCAGCCCTTACCCAGCCCCTTGCTCGCGGCGCAAACGAGCGCCCATTTACCCTCGATTTGCAGATCCATTGCGCGTCCAACCTCCAATCAAATGACAGATTCTTCTCGTTGAGTCATGGCCCTGGCCGTGCGCGCGCGGAAAGCCTGTGCAACACGCGGCTCGTGAAAGTTGTGCGGCCCGATCTCCTCGATCGACCGGACGCCGGTCAGCGCCATCGTCACGTCGAGTTCGTTCCGCACAATCTCGAGCATGCGCGCGACGCCGGGTTCGCCCATCGCGCCGAGGGCATACATGAAGGCTCGGCCGACCATCGTGCCCTTCGCGCCCAGCGCGAGCGCCTTCATCACATCCTGGCCGGTGCGGATGCCGCCATCGACCCACACTTCAGTGGCGTCGCCCACGGCATCCACCACGGCGGGCAAGGCCTCGACCGTCGACGGCGCGCCGTCGAGCTGCCGTCCGCCATGATTGCTGACGACGATGGCATCGGCGCCCAGCGAAGCCGCCATGCGCGCATCCTCGGCGCACATGATGCCCTTGAGCACCAGCTTGCCGGGCCAGAGACTGCGGATATGCGCGATGTCGTTCCAGTCGAGGCTCGGATCGAATTGCGATGCGACCCACTTGCTGATCGCGATCACATCGTCACCGCCCTTGATAAAGCCGGCGAGATTGCCGAAGTTGCGTCTGCCCGAAGCGGCGCGCATCACCCAGCCCGGCTTGCGCAGAAAATCAAGCAGGTTCGCCGCCGTCAGGCGAGGCGGCACGGTCATGCCGTTCTTGAGATCCTTGTGACGCTGCCCGTTGATCTGCAGATCGAGCGTGACCACCAGCGCCGAACAACCGGCGGCCTTCGCGCGCTCGATCAGCGACTGGTTGAAGCCACGGTCGCGCATGACGTAGAGCTGAAACCAGAACGGCGCCTTCGTATGAGCCGCAACGTCCTCGATCGAACAGATGCTCACGGTCGAGAGCGTGAACGGCACGCCGAAGCGCTCGGCCGCGCGCGCACCCAGGATCTCGCCGTTGGCCCATTGCATGCCCGTCAGTCCGGTCGGTGCGATGGCCACGGGCATTGCGACCCGCTGTCCGAGCATCGTGCTTGCGGTGCTGCGCCCTTGCACGTTCACGCCCACGCGTTGCTTGAGCGTCAGCCGGGCGAACGCGCGACCGTTCTCGCGATAAGTCGATTCGGTGTACGAGCCACTATCGACGTAATCGTAGAACGCCTTGGGCACCCGCTTTTTCGCCATGAGGCGAAGGTCTTCGACACACGTTACTGTTTGCATTGAAGCTCGAACTCCGACAGAAGATCTTTTCAAACGACACGCAACGCCGGCATGGCGAGCGAATCAGGAAAGCGCGCCGACGGCCGTTTCCCCGACGTCTTCCGATACCGCGACTGGCCGGTGCACGAGCAGCAGATACGCCACCGCCGAGAGCAGCGCGATGACCGCGCTCACGATCAGCGAGGCGACGAACGAATGCGTCCGGTCCACGACGATGCCGGTGACGATCGGCGCGGCCGAGCCGGCCAGGAAGCCGCCGAAGTTCTGGATGCCGCCGAGCGAGGCCACCGCCTGACGCGGCGCGGCGATCGAGATCAGCGACCACGCGCCGCCCGATGCCAGATTGATGAAGAACATGGCGCCCGAGATGTAGATCACGGCGAGCGTGGTGGACGGCGTCAGCGCCGCCGGAACGGTGAACGCCGCCGCGCCCACGAGACCGATGCAGATCGGCCACTTGCGGCTCGTGATCGCCTGCAGGCCTCTGCGGTACAGGCGGTCTGCCGTGAAGCCGCTGCTCAGCATGCCGAGCGTGCCGAAGACATAGGGAATCGAGACGACCCAGCCCGCCTTCGCGATGCTCAGGCCGCGTTCGTGTTCGAGATACGCCGGCAGCCATGTGAGGTAGAGCCACACGGTATAGATGACGCCCATGAAGCCGAAGAAGATGCCCCACGTCGTCTTCTGCCGGAACAGGCTGCGCCATTGCGCGCCGCTGAGCGGCTTGCTGTTTTCGTCTTCCTGCGAGTCCTGGTTCAGATAGGCGGTCTCCTCCGCCGCGAGCTTCACTTCGTCGCGATTGCGATAGGCGACATACCAGCCGATCGCCACGATGACGCCGAACACGCCCGTCGCGAAGAACATGTTGCGCCAGCCGAGCGCGAGCATCATGGCGGTGAGGATCGGCGGCGCGATAGCCGGGCCCACGGTCGTCGACGCGACGAAGATGCCGGTCGGCGTGCCGCGGTCGCGCACCGCGAACCACTCGCCGATGACCTTCGCGCCGGCCGGAAACTGCGGCGCCTCGCCGATGCCGAGACACACGCGCGCCAGGAAGAACTGCTGGATATTGCCGACGAGCCCGCAGCAGGCCTGCGCGACCGACCACAGGATCATGCCCCAGCCCAGCATCACGCGCGCGCCGAAACGGTCGAGCATCGCGCCGACCGGTAGTTGCGCGAACGCATAGGCGAGCGAGAAGGCCGACAGCAGCAGGCCCATCTGCGACGCGCTCAGGCCCATCTCGCCGCGAATCACGCTATTCGCAATGGAGAGCGCGCTGCGATCCAGATAGTTGATGCTGCCGGCGAGGGTCAGAAAGAAGATCGAAATGCGCTGGATCCGTACGATCCGTTTGCTCTTGTTCATGCGGTGTCTCCGTCCGTGTCATGCGCGGACGCCTCGTTGGCCGGGCGTCCGTCTCTTCGTCAATACGACGCTTCCAGCAAGCCGAGATAATCCGCTTCCGATGCTTCGCGCGGATTGGTCTTGTGACTGTGATCCTTGAGCGCGCCCGACACGATGCGCGGAAACATCTCGCGCGTGACGCCCAGCGCCCGAAGGCCGGTCGGCAAGCCGAGGCGTGCCGTCATGTCGCGCAGCGCCGACGAAATCTCCGTGTCCTGACGCAACTGCATGGCGCTCGCCATGCGCTCCATCTTTTCTTCGTCGCGCATGGACGGAGCGCTTCGGTTGAACTCCACGACCGCCGGCAGAAAGATGGCGTTGAGCGTGCCGTGATGCAGTCGCGGGTCGATTCCGCCGAGCGAATGGCTCAGGCTATGGACGCAGCCCAGTCCCTTCTGGAAAGCGAGTGCGCCTTCCATCGAAGCCATCATCATGTTTTCCCGCGCGGTTTGGTCGGTCGGCTCTTTCGTGGCCCGTTCGATATGCGCCCAGGCGCGGCGCAACCCGTCCAGCGCGATGCCGTCGGCCGGCGGATTGCGCATCGGCGACATGAAGGTTTCCAGACAGTGCGCGATCGCATCCATGCCGGTGGCGGCGGTGAGTTGCGGCGGCAGGCCGACCGTCAGGCCGGGATCGCAGATCGCGACCTTCGGCACGACATGCGGCGAGATCACGCCCACCTTGCGGCCGTCGTCCAGGATCAGGATGGCGCCGCGTCCGACTTCGCTGCCGGTGCCCGCCGTGGTCGGCACCGCGATCACCGGCGCGGTTTTCGCGGTGATCCGGCTCGCGCCGCCCTCGATGACGGCGAAGCTCTGGAGCGGGCCTTCGTGCGTCGCGCAGACGGCCACGCCCTTTGCAAGATCGATCGACGAGCCGCCGCCCACTGCGATGATGCCGTCGCATTCCGCTTGCCTGTACAGGGCGACCGCTTCGCGCACCGCGGCTTCGTTGGGATTCGGCGGGGTGGCGTCGTAGATCATTTCGCCGTCGGCGCGCTCCAGCACCTTCAGCACCGTGTCGAGAATGCCCGCGGCACGAATGCCCCGGTCCGTGACGATCAGCGGCCGCCGGATCGAAAGGCGTTCGCATTCGCTCTTCAGCAGGTTCACCGCGCCGAAGTCGAACTGGATCTGCGTAACGTAGTTGATGAGAGACATGATGATGACCTTCCGTTATAGTTTCCGATACTCGACGCGCTGTCGGTTTGCGCTGCCCATCTTCCGGAAATGATCGAGGCGCGCTGTTTTCATGCGTTCTTTCGGCGAAGTATAGAGAGCGGCGCATCGGAGCAAAATTGAGAAGTTCTCATGCTGATATAACTCTCTCTCAAGTCTCATGACACCCAACGTGAATTCGATCGCCTCGCGCCTCCACGTCAGGCAACTCAGGTTGCTTGTTGCGCTGGGCGATCATGGTTCGCTTCTGAAAGCGGCCAATCAAGTCGGCTTGACGCAACCGGGCGCGAGCAAGGCGCTTCAGGAAATCGAAACCACCTTTGGAACAGCGCTGTTCACGCGCACGCGGCGCGGGCTCGAAGCGAATGACGCGGGCCATTGCGCGATCCGGTATGCGCGGCTGATCTACACCGATCTGTCGCACATGCGGGAAGAGATCGCGGGCATCCTGCGGGGACATGGCGGACGTGTCGCGGTCGGCGTCATCATGGGCGCCGTGCCTTTGCTGACCCGGGCCGTGTCCGCGCTGATCGCGCGGCAGCCTGAAATGTCTGTCGAGATCATCGAGGACGCCAGCGAGACGCTGTTGAGTCTCATCGATGCGGGACGGCTGGACCTGGCTATCTGCCGGACCTCGGTCAGCCAGCATCCGGAGATGTACGAGAGCATCAAGCTGCAGGATGAAACGCTCGCGGTCGTGGCGAACGTGCAGCATCCGTTACGCAAGGCGAAGAAAGTGACGCTCAAGGATCTGGCCGCGTACCGTTGGGTGGTCTATCGCGCGAACATGCCCATGCGCGTGCTGCTGGAGCGCGAATTTCAGCAAGCCGCGATTCGTTTTCCGTCGAGCCTGCTGGAGACGACGTCGGCCTTCGCGACGCTGAGCCTGCTTCAGGACAATCCTTCGTTCGTGGCGCTGGTGTCCATCGACGTGGCTCAGTTCTTCGTCAGGCACGAAGCCACGCGCATTTTGCCGCTGTCGTTCACCTCGCGCAGCGAGCCGTATGAGCTCGTGACCACGCGAGGTGCGCCGCTGTCGCCCGGGGCGCGGCTGCTGCGAAACGAACTGGTGGCGGAGAAGGAGGTGTTGGGGGGTTAGAAGCGCTGCCGCGAAAGGATGCGGCGTAGTGCGGTTGCCGCGGCAGTTCGAGTTTCAGCGCTTTCTCCCTCTTCGAACCCACCTCGGCGCGTGATTGCCTGCGGGTATACGCCCATATGACCCACCCACGCTTCCCCTTACTGTATCGATACACTAAATCGATACAGTCGCGCCACGCCTATCGTGTCGCGCTGCCTATTTCCGCCCGCGCCCAGAGCGGCATCCAGGAGACAACACCATGCAATCCGGTTCAGGCATTTCCCGCCGACGGTTCCTTCAGACGGCCTCGGCGGCAACGCTCGCGGCGGCGGGCGCGGGCTTTCCCGCGATCGTGCGCGCGCAGCCCGCGGCCACGTTGCGGCTGTCGTCATCGATGCCGCCGAACGAAAACGCCGCCCACTACGTCTGGTATCAGAACCTCGCCGCGAACCTGAAGGCGAGCGTCGGCGATCAGATTCGCATCGACTATTTCCCGAACAACCAGCTCGGCAAGGAAAGCGACGTCGTCCAGCAGGTGAAAGTCGGCGCGGTCGACATGATGGTGACGGGCTCGTCGATCTGGGCAACCGCGCTGCCCGAGCTCGGCATGCTCGATCTCGGCTATGTGTTCGACAACTTCGATCACGTCGGCCGCGCGATGGACGGCACCGTCGGCAAATCGTTCGATACGCTGCTGCAACAGCGCGCGGGTTGCTCGGTGCTCACGTGGGGCTATTCCTTCGGCGCGCGCAACGTGTTCACCAAGAAGCCCACGCAGTCGCTCGCCGATATCAAAGGCGTGAAGCTGCGCGTGCTGCCCACACCCGCCTTCATGGAAACCTTCAAGCTGATGGGCGCGGTGCCCACGCCGATTCCCATCGGCGAGCTGTATATGGCCGCGCAGACCGGTGTCGTCGATGGCTTCGAACACGATTGCGCAACGGTCCTCGCAAGCAAGTACGACGAAGTCGTGAAGTCGTGCTGGCAGACGCAGCACGTGTTCAGCCCGCTCGTCGTCGTGACGGGCCGCCGCGCGCTCGCGAAGATTCCGGAAAACCTGCGTCCCGCGTTTCAGAAAGCGGCGCAGGACGCGACCGCGAAGCAGCGCGCCGCCGCCATTCAGACCGCCGCCGCCGCCGAGCAGGAACTGAAGAAGAAAGGCATGACCTTCTACCCGATGTCGAAGGCCGATCGCGACACCGCACGCGCTGAAATGCAGTCGCAGCTGTATGCGAGTTTCGCGAAGCAGTATCCGGCGACCGCGCCGCTGTTCGCCGCCATCGCCGCCGCGCGCGCTTGAGCGCAGCCAACGACGCCAAAGAGGCCGACACCATGACCACCTTCTCCGCGACGCCCGGACCCGAGGCGCAACTCGCCGCGCCCGGCTTCGGCCATGAGACCGTGCTCGCGCGCGGCCTCGCGCGCCTCATGCACTGGATCGAATACTTCTGCGCGGCCGTGCTCGCGGCCGATGTGATCGTGGTGTTCCTTTCGGTGATCTACCGCTATTTCTTGCACGATCCGTTCGACTGGGCCGAGGAAGTCGCCGGCGCGCTGATGATCGTGCTCGTGTTCTTCGGCGCGGCCACCGTGCTCGGACGCAGCCAGCACGTCGGCGTCGACCTGTTTCGCGGCATGTTGCCGAGGCGCTGGCAACCCGCGCTCGTGCACGTCGGACATTGGGTGATCGCGGGCGTCGCGGGCAATCTGTGCGTGTCGTCGTGTCTGCTGCTCGTCGATTCCTACGGCCAGATGACGCCGAGCGGCCTGCCCGCGTGGATCGACGTCTATCCGCTCGTGATCGGCAGCGTCTTCATGACGGTCTTCGCGCTCGCCAACGCGCTGAACGGCGCGCGCAAGACCGTGCTCGGCACCCTCGCCGGCTGCGTGCTGCTCGCGGCAGCCGTGTTTGCGTGGAACGCATTCGTGCCCGCCCACGCGCTCAAGCCCGGCTTTCTGCTGATGGCCGGTTTCATCGGCGGGCTCGTGCTCGGCGTGCCGATCGGCTTCGTGCTCGCGTTCTCGGCCCTGCTCTACTTCCTCGCCGAACCGACCCTGCCGATGCTCGTCTACTCGCAGCAAGTGATGGCCGGCACCGACCACTTCGTGCTGCTCGCGATTCCGTTCTTCGTGCTGGCGGGCTTGCTGATGGAAACCAACGGCATGTCGTCGCGCCTGATCGAATTGCTGCTGCGCATCTTCGGGCGCGTGCGCGGCGGACTCGGCCTCATCACGATCATGGCGACGGCGTTCTTCTCGGGCGTATCCGGCTCCAAGCTCGCGGATATCGCGGCGGTCGGCGGCGTCGTCATGCCTGCCGTGCGCCAGAGCAAGGAAGATCCGAACGAAGCGGCGGCGCTTCTCGCGTGCAGCGCCGTGATGGCGGAGACCATTCCCCCATGCGTGAACATGATCATCATGGGCTTTGTCGCCAACATTTCGATCGCGGGGCTGTTTCTCGCGGGCGTCGTTCCGGCGGCGGTGTTGGCGGTGGCGCTCGCGATCGTCGCGGTGATCTGCGGCCGGCGCATCAATCTCGCCGATGCGCTCACGAACCCGCGCAAGTGGCTGCCGCTCGCCGGCGGCGCGCTGGTCGCGCTCGTCATGATCACGATGATCGGCAAAGGCGTGACCTCGGGCATCGCGACATCGACGGAAGTGTCGGCTTTCGCCGTCGTGTATGCGTTGATCGTCGGCTGGATCGCGTTTCGCGAGCTCACGCCGAAGTCGGTGGCGCGCGTGTTCGTGCGCTCCGCGTCGATGGCGAGCAGCATTCTGTTCATCGTGGCGGCGGCTTCGAGCGTGTCTTTCGCGCTGACCATCGAGCAGATTCCCGCGCTCGTGTCCGATTCGATGATCGCCTTCGCGCATCAATACGGCCCGACGATGTTCCTGCTGCTGTCCGTGCTCATCATGATCGTGTTCGGCGCGGTGCTGGAAGGCGCGCCCGCGCTCATCATCTTCGGGCCGCTGCTCACGCCGATCGCGACGCAGCTCGGCATCAACCCGCTGCACTTCGGCACGGTGATCGTCGTCGCAATGGGCCTCGGTCTCTTCTCGCCGCCGGTCGGGCTCGGGCTCTTCGCGACCTGCGCCATCACCGGCACGGAAATGAAAGCCGTCGCGCGTCCTATGCTCAAATATCTGCTGGTGCTGTTCATCGCACTGGTTGCGCTGATTCTGGTGCCGTCGTTTTCGTTGTGGTTGCCGACCCGGCTCGGCCTGTAGCCGGCAGATGTCAAACCTTATGAGCACCATTCAGGATGTCGCCCGCGAGGCCGGTGTGTCCGTAAGCACGGTATCCAACGTGCTGAACGGCCGCACCGACCAGATGCGCCAGGAAACGCTCGCACGCGTGCAGGCCGCGATGAACGCGCTGCAATACCGTCCGAGCACGCTTGCGCGTCAGTTGAAGACAGGGCAGACGCCGATCATCGGACTGCTGGTGCCATCGATCGCCAATCCGATGTACGGCTATATCGCGCGCGAAGTGGAAACGTATGCGCAGGAGCGCTACGGCTATCGCGTGATGATCGGCAACACGTATCGCGATCCGGCGAAGGAAGCGTCGTTCTTCGAGGACTTGCTCTCGCAAGGCGTGCGGCGCGTGATCGTCATCTCGTCGCTCGCGAACGAGCGGCATCTGGAAACCGCCGTCGAGCGCGGCATGGTCGTCGTGAGCTACGACCGGCGCGCGACCGAAGGCGAAGCGACGCGCGTCGAGCACGTCACGCCCGACAACTTCGAAGCGGCGCGCATCGCGACGCGGCATCTCATCGAACATGGCCATACGCGGCTCGCCTTCGCCACGCTGACCGGCGTGACGATGAGCCGGCGCGACAAGATCAACGGCTTTCTTTCCGCCGCAAACGATGCAGGTCTCGCGCAGACGGCGCGCGTGCTCGATAGCGGCCCGGTGAACGAATACGGCGATTCGATGATCGCCGAAAACGGCCGCGCGCTCGCGCGTCTGCTCGCGCAGGACGATGCGCGCCCGACCGGCATCGTCGCCGTCAACGATCTGATGGCGCTCGGCCTGATGGCGGGTTTGCGCGAGTGCGGCTTGCGCGTGCCGGAAGACGTGTCGATCGTCGGCATGGACGGACATTTTCTGGCGGCGATCTCGAATCCCGCGCTCACGACCGTGCAGCTTCCCGTGCCCGCCATGGCCGCCGCGATGGTCGAGCGCGCGATGCGTCCACACGACGAACCCATGCCGGCATCGGAGCAGGCGCTGTTCACGGATATCACGCTGGTGGAGCGCGAGTCGGTCGCCGCGCCCGCGAAACGAATCAGGACGAGGACATGAACAAGGTATTCGTGAGTCATCCCCGGCACATGCTGGATCATTACTTCGGCGCACGCGCTTCGGCTGCGCTCGCGGCGTTCGCGGACGTCGCGTACAACACTGAAGATCGCGAGCTGACGACCGCCGAACTCGCCGATGCCGCGCACGATGCCGATGTCATCATCGCGTACCGGCAAACGCCCGCGCCGCGCGCCTTGTTCGAGGCGCTGCCGAAGCTCGCCGCGTTCGTGCGCTGCGCGGTGGATATTCGCACCGTCGATGTCGATGCCGCCAGCGAGCTCGGCGTGCTCGTCACGCAGGCGAGCGCGGGCTTCGTGCCGTCCGTGTCGGAGTGGGTGATCGGCGCCATGCTCGATCTCGCGCGCGGCACGACCGCGTATGCGGAGGCTTATCATCGCCACGAAGCGCCCGCGCCGATGATGGGCCGCGAGTTGCGCGGCAGCACGTTCGGTGTGATCGGCTATGGACAGATTTCGCGCTATCTTTGCGATCTGGCGCTGGCATTCGGCATGCGCGTCGTCGTGTCCGATCCTTACGCGACGATCGACGATACGCCGCTTCATCAAACCGGCTTCGATGACTTGCTCGCGCAGTCGGACTTCGTCGTGTGCCTCGCGCCGGCCAATGCGCAGACGGCGAATCTGATGAACGCGCGCGCCTTCGCCGCGATGAAGCGCGGCGCGTACTTCATCAACGCCGCGCGCGGTGAACTCGTCGATGATGACGCGCTGCTCGATGCGCTCGAGCGCGGCCATCTCGCGGGATGCGCGCTCGATGTCGGACGCGCGGCCGATCAGATGCCCGCGCCGGCGCTCGCGGCGCATCCACGCGTGATCGCGGCGCCGCATGTCGGCGGGCTGACGCCGGGCGCGATCGAGCATCAATCGATGGAAACGGTCGCACAAACGCAAGCGCTGTTCGAAGGCCGCGTGCCCGCGGGCGCGGTGAACGCGGCGCAAGCGTTCCGTCTCGCCGGTTTCGATATGCAGGAGCACGCGCGATGAAACTCGAAGGCGCTTGCGACTGCCACATTCACGTCTACGAAGCAGGCTATCCGCTCGCCCAGACCGCGACGTTCGCGCCGCCGCCCGCGCCCGCATCGGCGTATCGGGACGTGCAGCGCACGCTGGGCTTTTCGCGCGCGATCGTCGTGCAGCCGACCGGGTATGGCTTCGACAATCGCTGCACGCTCGCGGCCATCGCGCAACTGGGCGACGGCGCGCGCGGCATCGCGGTGGTCCCGCCGGATATCGGCGATGACGAACTGCAGCGTCTGCACGATGCGGGCATTCGCGGCGTGCGCTTCATGATGCTGCCGGGCGGCGTGCTGCCGTGGGACGCACTCGCGGACATCTCGGCGCGCATTGCACCGCTCGGCTGGAACATCAACCTTCAGCTCGACGGCCACACGCTGCCGCAGCACGAAGCGATGCTCGCGCGTTTGCCGTCGAATCTCGTCATCGATCATCTCGGCAAGTTCCTTGCGCCGGTCACATCGCAAAGCGATGGATTCGCGTCGCTGTGCCGCCTGCTCGACGGGCCGCGTTGCTGGATCAAGCTGTCCGCGCCGTATGAAAGCTCGCGCACCGGCGCGCCCGATTTCGACGACGTGTCCTGGCTCGTGCGCGCGATATCGGCGCGTTTTCCCGAGCGCGGCGTGTGGGCGTCGAACTGGCCGCATCCGAACGTCAAGCCCGTTCCGGACGACGCGCGCATGCTCGACTGGACGATGCGGCTCGTGGAAAGCGACGCGGTTCGCCGCAAGATACTCGTCGATAATCCCGCTGAGTTGTATCGGTTCTAGCGACCGCTATGCGACCCCGCTGACGTAACTGATCTCGCGTTTCTGGGACGTCAGCACGCGAATGGGCGTGCCCGCGATCCATGCGCGAATGTTTTCGACAGACTCGCCGTAGTAGATGCGATAAGAGTCATCGGTGACATAACCGATGTGCGATGTCGCGATCACGTTATCCATCAATCGGAACGGATGATCGGCGGGCAACGGCTCCTGATCGAAAACATCGAGCGCGGCGGCCGCGATTCGTTTCGCGGTCAACGCATCGATCAGCGCGCGTTCGTTGACGATCGGTCCGCGTGCCGTGTTCACGAGCAGCGCGTGCGATTGCATCGTCGCGAGCTCCTTCTCGCTGATGAGATCGCGCGTGCGCTCCGATAGCCGCACATGAATCGAAACGATATCGCTCGATGCGAGCAATTCTTCCTTCGACACGTAGCGCGCGCCGAATTTCGCGGCGGACTCCTGCGTCATGTTCTGACTCCATGCGATGGCGTGCATCCCGAAAGCCTGCGCGACTCGCGCGGTCGCGCCGCCGGTATAGCCGAGTCCTATCAGTCCGATGGTCTTGCCGTGCAGATCGCCGCCCACCGACACCTGCCAGCCTCCCCTTCTGAACGATGCCACTTCGCTCGGGATGTGCCGCGTCGCGGCGAGAATGAGCGCCCATGCAAGCTCGGCGGCGGCCGTCGGCGACGATGCGGTGCCGCATACGGCAATGCCGAGTTCATCGGCGGCTTCGATATCGATGGCTGCATTCCACGGCCCCGTGCTTGCCAGCAATTTCAGATTCGGCAATCGCGAAAGCACGCTGCGCGTGAACCATGTGCGCTCGCGCATCACGCAAAGAATGTCGTAGGGTCGAAGACGTTCGACCAGTTCGTTCTCGTCGCGGATAGGGTCCGTGAAAACGGTAATGTCCGCGTGTTCGCGCAAGCTGTTCCACTCGCCGAAGCGAAGCGCGGTGTTCTGGAAGTCATCGAGAATGGCGATGTTATGCATAGGGTTCACTCTGTTCCTGCCGTCAGCGCGGCGCGCGCCTGCGTTTCGGTATGACGTTTGAAGCCGAGCAGCATCACGAGAATGCCCGCGACGAGTATCGCCGTCATCACGTAGAGGCCGCTGACGAGCGTTCCCGTCGCGGTCTTCAGCCATCCGATGACGAAGGGACTGCAAAAGCCGCTCAACAAGCCGATGCAATTGACGAACGCGATGCTCGTCGCCGCCGCCGGCGATCCGTTCAGATAATCCGCTGCGAGCGACCAGATCAGCACGTTGGTCGCGAAGATGCCGACGCAGGCCACCGTCAGCAACGCAACGGTCAACGCGGGCGAGTTGGTCGGATGCGAAACCATCAACAACGCGGCAGCGCCGATGAAACCCGAGATCGCCGCATGCCAACGGCGTTCGAGCATGCGATCCGAGCTTCGGCTTATCGTGACCATCCCGATCGCGCCCATTCCGTACGGTATGACGGAAAGCCATCCGAGCAGCGAAAGATTCGTAATGCCCGAGTCTTTCATGACGGTCGGAAGCCAGAACGTCACTGAATACGTGCCGCAAACGAAGGCAAAATCGATGAACGCGAGCATATAGACTTTCGGATCCGCGAGCGCCTCGGCGAGCTTCGCGTGACCGTGTTGCCCTGCCCTTCGCTTTCGTTCCATCTCGACATCGAAACCTTGGCGAAGCACGCCCTTCTCCGCTTCGGTGAGCCATTTCGCTTTGTCGATGTTGTCGTCCAGCAGCATCAGCGTGACGAGACCGAGCACGACCGCCGGCAACGCCTCGACGATATAAAGCCATTGCCATCCGGCGAGATGCGCGACGTTCGCGAGACTCGTCATCGCCCAACCGGAGACCGGACCGCCGACAAGACCCGCGACCGGAAATCCGACCATGAAGCACGCGATGATGACACCGCGCCGTCTCTCCGGAAACCACGAGCTCAGATAGAAGATGACGCCGGGAAAGAAGCCCGCTTCGAACACGCCGAGCAGCAGACGCACGATATAAAACTGCGTGACGTTCGTGACGAACGCGGAGCATGCCCCGACGATGCCCCAGCAGATCATGATGCGCGCGATGGTCTTCTTCGCGCCCATGCGCCGGAGCAGCATCGCGCTCGGCACTTCGAGCAGACAGTACGAGAGAAAGAAGATGCCTGCGCCGAGGCCGTACACGCTGTCGCTGAAACCGAGCGCGTCCTGCATCTGCAACTTCGCAAAGCCGACATTGATGCGATCCAGAAACGCGACGACGTAGCACACGAAAAGCAAGGGCACGATGCGCAGCGTGACGCGCCAGTAGAGCGCCCGCTCATGCGCGAGTGCGGTGGAAGGAACTTGCGAAGAATCGGCTGACGCCGGATCGGATTCCACAACGGACGGGTTCACTCGCGCTCTCCATGATTGACGGCGTGGGCCACGATTCGAGCAATGGAGCCAGTCTAAGAAACATCGATAGACGCGGATAGTGAAAAGATCAGATCAGGTGAGACGCGCGGGTTATATCGGTGATAACCAGTAAGCAGCGGCGATAGTTGCATGCGTAACCGGTTGCGTGGCCGCGCTATCTCTGAGACGATTTGTGCATTCGTGCACATCGATCAGGAGACCGACTTGAAGAGCAGTCCACGGAACGACACGCAGTTCAACTTCGTCCTGATTCACGGCGCATGGCATGGCGGCTGGGTCTGGCGCTTCGTCGCGGATGAACTGATCGCGCGTGGTCATCGCGTCGTCGCGCCGACCATGACCGGACTCGGCGAGCGCCATCATCTGATTGAGTCGGTCACGTCGCTCGATGTGAACATCGAGGATATCGTCAACGTCATCGAGGCGGAGGAATTGAACGGCGTCGTGCTGGTCGGCCATAGTTATGGCGGACTCGTCGCGTCGGGCGTCGCCGATCGCATCGCGCACACGCTGCGCACCATCGTCTTCCTCGACAGCCTGCTCGCGCAAAGCGGCCAATCCGCGTTCGATGTGCTGCCCGCAAGCGTCGTCGATGAGCGCATGGCATCGGTCGGCGCAAGCGGCCAGGCAATCGCGATGCCCGTCAACGGACTGAAAGGCACCGGCATTCCGGACGATCATCCGCTTGCCGAGTGGGTTCAACGGCGGCTAACGCCCCATCCGCTCGCGACCTACACCACGCCGCTTCAACTCCAATCGCCGCTCGGCAATGGCCTGCCCTGCACTTACGTGCACTGCGCGAATCCTTCATACGACACGCTCGCGCCGGTGCGCGAGCATGTCAAATCGCAATGCCCGGATTGGGGCTGGGAGCGCATCGACACCGGCCATGACGCGATGGTGCTCGCGCCCGGCCTGCTCGCCGATCTGCTGGAACGGCTCGCGGCGGCATCCTGAGCCGCTGACTGAAGTTACGCGGCGACGGCCTCGCGAGCGACGAAGGTCGCGGGTAGTCCCGCGCGGGCGATCGCGCCCGTGAACGGCTCGCCCGGCAACCATGCGGCGATCGTCTCGCGTATCGCCAGCAGCTTGTTTATGTCGATGCCCGTGCGCAAGCCCTGCGCTTCGAGCATGAACACCGTGTCCTCGGTATTGATGTTGCCCGTCGCGTTGGGCGCGAACGGACAGCCGCCGAGCCCGCCGAGCGATGCATCGAAAGCACGCACGCCTGCATCGAGCGCAGCCATGACATTGGCGAGGCCCAGCCCGCGCGTATCGTGGAAGTGACAGGCGACGGGCACCGCTCCCGCAAGCGACATGACCTGCCGCATCAGCGCGCGCACTTGCGCGGGATTCGCATAGCCGACCGTATCGGCGATGGTGATCTCCTGCGCGCCCGCATCGATGAGCGTCTCGACGAGTCCGAGCACCGTGCGTTCATCGACCTTGCCCGCGATCGTGCAGCCGAACGCGGTCGCCACGCCCGCGCCGAGCACGACATCGCGATTCAGTTCGTCACGCGCCGCCGCGATGCGCTCGAAGTCCGCGACCGATTCCGCGGTGCTGCGCCGCACGTTCTTCAGGTTGTGCTCGTTGCTCGCGGAGAGCACGTAATGCACCTTGTTCAGCCCCACATCGAATGCACGTTGCGCGCCTTTCAGATTCGGCACCAGTGCCGCTGCATGAAGACCGTCGATGGCAAGCGCGCCTGCCGCGACCTCGACCGCATCCGCGAATTGCGGCACGACTTTCGGCGGCACGAACGACGTCACTTCGATATCGACCACGCCCGCATCGACCATGCGCGCGCACCATTCGAGCTTTTGCCCGCTCGTGAGGATCGTTCGCACCATCTGCAAACCATCGCGCAAGCCCACTTCGCGAATCTGCACGTCTCTTTCTTTCATGTCTGCTCCGGTTTCAGATGGTCGCGTCCGCGACGGCATCGCTGCCTTCATCCGTATGTCCTGCGCCGCTTGCGACCGCCGATGTCGACGGCGCAAGCACCACGGCTGCAATTGCGCCGAGCACCATCAGAAGCGCGATCGCGCCGAGTCCGCCCGCCATGCTGTTCGTCATCGTCTTGATCGAGCCGATGATCATCGGGCTCACGAAGCCGCCGAGCAGGCCGACGCAGTTGATCACCGCGACGCCGCCCGCCGCGCCGCTGCCGCGAATGTAATCGGTCGAGATCGCCCAGATCAGCGGATTCGGCGCGAGGATGCCGGCGGTGGCCACCGACAACGCCGCGAGCGACAGCGCAAGGTTGCCCGTCGTGAACGCCGCGACGACGAGACCGGCCGCGCCGAACACCATCGCGATCGCGCAGTGCCAGCGCCGCTCCATCGTGCGATCCGAATGACGGTTCAGCGCGATGAGCGCGATCCAGCTCACGAAGTACGGGATCGCCGAATAGCAGCCGATCTGCAACGCGCCCGACACGCCCGCGCTCTTGATGAGCGTCGGCAGCCAGAAGCCGATCGCGAATACGCCGGCGATCTGCGTGAACCACACGAAGCCCATCACGTAGACGCGAAAGTCCTTCAGCGCGCGGCCGAACGTATGCTCCGCGTGCTTCTTCGAGACGCTCGAACTCTTGCGGATGTCGTCGAGCACGATCGCCTTTTCGTTCTCGGTGAGCCACTTCGCCTGTTGCGGGCCGTCATCGAGAAAGAAGAACGCGATCACGCCGAGCACGCTCGCGGGCAAGCCTTGCACGATGAACATCCACTGCCAGCCGTGCAGGCCGCCATAGCCGTCGAAGTAAGTCATCAGCGCGCCCGACAGCGGCCCGCCGAACAGGCCCGCGATGCCCGTCGCGCAAGTGAAGATGGCGATGACCTTCGCGCGCCGCTCGACCGGATACCAGCGCGTGAGATAGAAGATCACGCCGGGATAAAGCCCCGCTTCCGCGAGCCCGAGAAAGAAGCGCACGGTATAGAGATGCGATGGCAGCGTGACGAACGCCGTGCCCGCCGCGATCAAGCCCCACAGAATCATGATGCGCGAGAACGTGCGCTTCACGCCGATACGCGCGAGCAGCAGATTGCTCGGCACTTCCATCAGCACGTAGCCGAGAAAGAAGATGCCCGCGCCGATGCTGTAAGTGAGATCGCTGAAGCCCACGTCGTGCTTCATGTCGAGTTGCGCGATGCCGATGTTGATGCGATCGAGAAACGCAAACACATAGCACAGGAACAAAAAGGGGATGAGCCTGCGCGTGATCTTGCCGTAGGTCGCTTCGGCCTTGGGCCTGTCGAAGCTGCCGATGTCGGGTGTCATGTCTGTCTCCTCCGGTGAGTCCGGGTTTTGATCTAGCGGCCTTTGAATCGCGGCGCGCGCTTCTCGTTGTAAGCGCTGATGCCTTCGAGACGATCCTCGGTCGGAATCAGCCGGTTATACGCTTCGATTTCCAGATAGAGCCCGGTGCGCAGATCGCCCTGCATGCCGAGGTCGATCGCCTTCTTCGCCTGCGCGACCGAAAGCGGCGCGCTCGTGCAGATGTCGCGCGCGGCGTCGATGGCGTCGGCGAGCACGCGCCCCGGCTCGCACAGCCGGTTGACGACGCCCCACGCGAGCGCTTCCTGCGCCGTGAACTTGCCGCCGCGCAGAATCAGCTCTTTCGCGCGCCGCACGCCGATCGCGCGCGGCAGTTGCTGCGTGCCGCCGCCGCCCGGCATGATGCCGCGTTTCACTTCGGTGAAGCCGAACGTCGCGTGGCTGACGGCATAAGCGAAGTCGCACGCGAGCAGCAGTTCGAGTCCGCCCGCGACCGCCGCGCCGTTGGCCGCGCAGATGACCGGCACCGGGCAATACGTGAGCGCGCGGTTCATGCGCTCGAACAGATAGTGCTGCACGCCGAACTGCTCGTCGGTCATGCCTTCGCGCTGCTTGAGGTCCGCGCCGCCGCAGAACGCGCGTTCGCCCGCGCCCGTCAGGATCACGCAGCGATACAGCGCGGGGTTCGCTTCGAGCGCACCGAATACGCGGATGATCTCGTCGCCCATCGTCGTGCTGATCGCGTTCGAGACTTCCGGACGGTTCAGCTTGACGATGAGAATCTGTTCGTCGATTTCTTCGAGCGTCAGCGTGTCGGGCGCGCCGACCAGTTGCGATGCAAGTTTCACGATGTCTCCAGTGTTTTCTTCGCCAGCAGATGATTGTGTTCGCCGAGTTTCGGCGTGACGCCGGTGCGCGCAGGCCGCACGCCGCCGAATGAAATCGGCACGCCGACGACCGTCGCCGCGCCGTCGTCGGTGATGCGCAGCAGATCGAGCGCCTTGGTCTGCTCGTGTTCGACGACCTGATCGATGGTCTGAATCGGTCCGCACGGAATGCCCGCCGTATCGAGCGCTTCCAGCCAGTGCGCGGTGCCCCGCTTGCGGAACTCGATATGCAGCAAGTCGATCAGCGCGACGCGATTGGTCACGCGCGCGCCGTTGGTGACGAAGCGCGCGTCGTCGGCGAGCGCGGCGATATCGAGCACGTCGCACAAGCGGCGGAACAGGCGGTCGTTGCCCGCGGCGACCATGATGGTGCCGTCCGCGCATTCGAAGGCCTGATGCGGCACGATCGCGGCCGTCCCCGATCCCCAGCGTCCCGGCAACACGCCCGACGCGAGATAGTCGGCGATCTGGATGCCCGCCCAACTGATCGCCGTCTCGTACAGCGACACGGACACGATCTCGCCCGCGCCCGTCGTCTGGCGCCGGAAGAGCGCGGCGAGCACGCCGATCGCGGCCCAGAGTCCGGTGCCCATGTCGTTCACCGAAACCGGAATGCGCGACAGCGGCTCGCCCGGCTGACCGAGAAAGCTCATCAGGCCCGAAAGCGCCTGCACGAGCGGATCGTAGCCGGGCTTGTCGCGCAGCGGCCCGGCCGTGCCGAACGCGCCGAGATTGCAATAGACGAGCGACGGCTTCATGCGCAGCATCGCCTCGCCGCCGAGACCGTATTTCTCCGTGCCGCCCGCCTTCAGGTTTTGCAGCACGACGTCGGCGCGTTGCGAGATCAGCTCGCGCAACGCCTGTGCTTCGTCCGGATTCGACAGCGACATCGCGATGCTTTTTTTGCCGTGATTCACCGCATGAAACAACGCGGCCGCGCCATCGACGAAAGGCGGGCCCCAATCGCGCGCGTAGTCGCCGTGTTCCGCGCTTTCGATCTTGATGACGTCCGCGCCGAGCGACCCGAGGATCATGCCCGCATACGGCGCGGCGAGACTGTGGCCGATCTCGATCACGCACACGCCCGCGAGCGGCAAAGGCTGGTTCATGGCTTCGCTCGCGCTCATTCGGCGGTGACTTCGAGCGGTGCGTCGATGGTTTCGCGCGTACGGCCGTAGACTTGCGCGGCGGCATCGGCGCTGATGTAGCCATCGGCGACATCGGCATCGACGCGCTTCTCATCGCGTTCGCGCGGATCGCCATAGCCGCCGCTGCCCGCGGGCTGCACGGTCACGCGATCGCCGCGATACACGACCGTCTGTCCGCCCTTCGCCGCGACCTCCTGCGTGCTGCCGTCCGCGCGTTCGACGACGCACAGAAAGCGCGTGCCGGCCTGCCCGCCGAAGTGACCTTCGGGCGCGGAACGTCCGCGTTCGCCGGACACGGTGAAGGTGGCTTCGTCGTATTCCACGCGATACACGCGCCGCGATGTCAGCCCGCCGCGCTGGCGGCCCGCGCCGCCGCTGTCGGTGACGAGCGACCATTCCTCGACCATCAGCGGCGAAGTCGCTTCGATCATTTCGATCGACTGACTGCCCGCGTTGCCCACGTAGACGCGCACGCCGCTCACGCCGTCCTTCTGCGCGCGCGCGCCCATGCCGCCCGCGTGGACGTCGTGCATGGTGACGAACTCCTGACCGGTTCGGGCGATGCGCGCGGCATCGGTATCGCGTCCGCTGAAAATGCCCGCGCACGACGCGCAGTTGCTTTGTCCGGTGATGCGCTCCGGCACCGCGGGCGCAAGCGCCTTGAGCAGCAGATCGATCACGCGCGGCGAGGTCTCCGTGTTGCCCGACACCACCGACGCCGGATAGCGGCAGTTCAGCACGCTGCCCTCGGGCGCGATGATCGTCACCGGCCGATAGCAGCCCTGGTTGGTCGGAATGCCCGGATCGGTCAGCGCTTTCACGGTGAACCAGGTGCTGTTGCACGTCACCGAAAGCGGACAGTTGATGCCGCCGCGCGCCTGCGGCCCGGTGCCGGTGTAATCGAACGTGATGTGATCGCCCGTCTTCGTGATCTTCACCTTGAGCAGCGGCCGCTCCTGTTTCCAGCCCGGCGCCTCGATCGGATCGAGATACTCCTGCGCTTCGTACACGCCGTCCGGAATGCGTGCGATCTCCGCGCGAATGAGCTTCTCCGAGTGATCGAGACTCTGGCTCATCACGTCGCGCAATGCATCGGCGCCATACTTCGCCACCAGTTCGCCGATGCGCCGGTCGCCGACGAACGTGCCCGCGTATTGCGCCTGAATGTCGAGCAGCAGTTCGTGCGCGTTGCGGCTGTTTCGCGTGAGCAGGTTGAGCATGTCCTGCACCGGCTCGTCGTTACGATACAGAAACACCGGCGGAATGCGGATGCCTTCGGCGAACACGTCCCACGTCGTGACGGTATAGCTGCCCGGCGACTGTCCGCCGATGTCGGTCCAGTGGCCGCGCGTCATCACGAAGGCGACGATCCTGCCGCCCGCGAAAACGGGCCGCGTGAACTGCACGTCCGGCTGATGATTGCCGCCGCCCACATAGGCGTCGTTGCTGACGATGACGTCGCCGGGACGCAGGTTCTCGCGCCCGACCGCTTCCACCGACACGCGCGTCGAGATGACGGCCGAGCCGAGCATCGTCGGGATGTCGTTGCCTTGCGCGACGAGCTGCATGTCGGCGTCGAAAATGGCCGCCGACGAATCGCCGCTCGCGTGCATGAGCGGGCTGCCGGCGGTGCGCATCATCGCGATCTTCATCTCACGGGCGATCGCGAAGAGACTGCTGCGGATGATTTCGTAAGTAACGATGTCCATGAATTCAGGCTGCCAGTTCGATGACGAGATTGAGATCGGGATCGACGCGCGCGACATGCGACGCCTTCAGCACCGCGCAACTGCTGTGTTCTTCGATGACCGCCGGCCCTTCGATCGTCGCGCCGACCGGAATCTGCGTGCGCGCGAACACCGGCAGCGTGCGCGCGTGGCCATCGAAATACACTTCGCGGGTGCGAACCGGCTGCGGCAGCGCGCCACCATCGGCGCTCGCGACCGAGCCGCGCCAGCCGGTCGTCGTCACGAGTTGCAGACGCACGTTGGCGACCACGACCGGCTTGTCCTTGCTGATGAAGTTCCATTGCCGCAGATGCGCGTCCTCGAAGGCTTGCGCGAGCGCCGCGCGGATGCCCACTGCGTCCGCCTGCACTTCGACCGTGATGACATCGGGCTGGCCGGCGTAGCGGCAATCGGCGAGACGCACGACCTTCACGCCCTGCGCTTCGACGCCGTGACGCTGAAGCTCTTCCATGCCAAGCGCTGCCAGTTCATCGAGCGCGGCGTTCAGAGTCGCGTCGTCGATCATCGCGAGATCGCTTTCCAGCGGACGCTGATAGTCGTATTGCTGATCCGCGACCGTCATGCCGAACGCGCTGAAAAGACCCGGCAGCGGCGGAATCACCACGCGCCGGATACCCATTTCGTGGGCGAGATCGACCGCGTGCACCGGCCCCGCGCCGCCGTAGCAGATGTACGAGAACTCGCGCGGGTCGTAGCCGCGCTCGACTGTCATGATGCGGATGGCCTGCGCCATCAACGCGTTCGCGACCGAGCGCACGACCTGCGCGGCTTCGGGCACGGAGACGCCGAGCGGCTGCGCGATGACTTCATCGACGACGCGCCATGCCGCCTGCGCATCGAGCTTGAATTCGCCGCCGAGGAAGCTGTCGGGATCGATATAGCCGAGCACCAGATTGCAGTCCGTGACGGTCGGGCGCGTGCCACCGCGCCCGTAGCACGCCGGTCCGGGATCGGCGCCCGCGCTCTCCGGTCCGATGCGCACGCCGCCGCCCGCGTCGATCCACACGATCGAGCCGCCGCCCGCGCCGACCGAATCGATGTCGATGCTGGGCGAGCGCACGGTGTACGTGTGCAGCAGGCTCTTGTTGCGCAGTTCGGGGCGCGAGTCGCGGATCAGCGAAACATCGAAGGTCGTGCCGCCCATGTCGCCGAGAATCGCGTTCTTCAGCTCGCTCTTCTCGCAGTTGCGGATCGCCGCCGAGACGCCACCCGCCGGGCCGGATTCGAGCAGCACGATCGGCTTGTCGGCGACCATGGCCGGACTCGCGAGCCCGCCGTTCGACTGCATGAAAAGGAATTTTCCCGCGAAGCCATGCTGCGCCAGCGCGCTGATGAGCCGGCCGATGTAGCGCCCGCAGACCGGACCGAGCATCGCGTTGATGACCGTCGAGCTCGCGCGCTCGTATTCCATCGATTCGGGATTCACTTCGTGCGATGCACACACGAAGCGCTCCGGCAGCAGACGGCGCAGCGTTTCGACGGCTTCGCGTTCGTGCCGCGGATTGACGTGCGCGTGCAGAAAGCACACGGCGACGGCTTCGATATCCGACGCGCGAATCTCTTCGGCGAGCGCTTCGAGCTGCGCGTGATCGAGCGGCGTTTCGATGCTGCCGTCATGGCGCAGGCGCTCGTTCACTTCGAGCCGCCAGCGGCGCTCGACGAGCGGACGCGGATTCTCGAACAGCAGATCGTAAAGATCGGCGCGGTCGTGACGCGACACGCGCCTTAGTTCGAGGATGTCGCGAAAGCCGCGCGTGCTGACGAGCGCGGTCTTCGCGCCGGTGCCCTCGACGACCATGTTGGTCGCCATCGTCGTGCCGTGGCCGATGAACGATACGTCGGCGCTGTCGGTGCCCGAGAGTTCGAGAATCTTGCGAAAGCCTTCAATCGTGCCGATGACGCGATCCTTCGGCGTCGTCGGCACCTTGGTCGACCAGATGCGCCCTGCTTCGTCGTCCACCATCACGACATCGGTGAAGGTGCCGCCGACATCGAGTCCGATTCTTTTCAATTTGCCTCTCTCCTGTGGATGCGTGATTTCTGCTGCGCTTGCCGAGGCCGCGTGAGTTCCGGCATGATCGAGCCGCGCCGTCGAGCGCCCGGCTGTGACGAACATCGACCGAGCCAGTTTAAAGAGGCATCGGCGCGGCCAGATAATGAAACGTTCCGATCAGGTGAGACGTTGGAGTTATATCGGTGATAACCAGTATCGATGCGATATTGAGGCGGCTGCGCGGCAATCACGTCGCGCTTTTGATCGCGCTCGACGACCATGGCTCGCTGCGCAAGGCGGCGCAACAGGTGTCGCTCTCGCAGCCCGCGACGACCAAGTCGCTGCGCGAAATCGAGGCGATGTTCGGCACTGAACTGTTTGCCCGTTCGCCGCGCGGCATCGTGCCGAACGAACTCGGGCGCTGCGTGATTCGTCACGCGCGCGCGGTGCGTTCGGAGATCGGCGCGCTGCGCGACGAGCTTGCGGCCATCATGCGCGGCGGCGGAGGGATGCTTGCCATCGGCGCGGTGATGGGTTCGATGCCCGAGTGGCTCGCGCCCATCCTGCGTGCGCTGCGGCAAGTGCAGCCGGACGTGTCCGTCGAGGTCTGGGAGGACAACAGCGCGCGTTTGCTGTCGATGCTCGATCAGCGTCTGCTCGATCTCGTCATCGGGCGGCCGAGCATCAGCGTTCACCCTGAGGCTTACGATTTCATTCCGCTCGAAGTGGAGGAAGTGTGTCTCGTGGTCGATGGCGCCGATCCGCTCGCGAGCGTGCAGCGCCTGACGCTCGAAGCGCTTGCGGACAATCCGTGGATCGTGCCGCAAGCCGCCCTGCCGATGCGCTCGCTGCTCGAACAGCTTTTCGACGACGCGGAGGTTCCTTTTCCGCGATACGCGATCGAAACGTCATCGACGTTCGCGACGTTGTCGTTATTGCGCGCCAGCGCGGGGACCGTTGCGCTGATGCCACTGAAGGTCGCGCAATACTTTCAGGCGCACGGCATGATGGCGGTGCTGCCGATCCGTATCGAGCGACGTGGCGCACCGTACGGGATCGCAACGCGTCGCGGCGCTACGCCGACGGCGCCGGTGCAGAGGTTCATCGAGTTATGCAAAGAGAAGCGCGACGAGCAGCTTCGACGCAATGAGCTTTAACGAGGAACGTCGGTTCAATGCGACGACACATAAGGCGACGGCCCCGCCTCCGGCACCGCGAAATGCTGCTTCATTCGTCGTAATTCTTCCGAAGGCGTGCCGCCGAAAAGCCGCTTGAATTCGCGGCTGAACTGCGATGCGCTCTCATAGCCGACTCGCGCGCTCGCCGCCGCAGCCGTCATGCCTTGCCGCGCCATCAATAGCCTCGCCTGATGCAGTCGCGTCGACTTGATGTACTGCAGCGGAGAAGTATTGGTGGCCGCCTTGAAGTGCATATGAAAGGACGGCACGCTCATGGCCGCTTCCCTTGCGAGCGTTTCGATCGTCAGCGCCTCGGCATAGCTCGAATGGATCTTGCGCAGCACCTTGGAAATGCGCCCGAAATGTCCATCGAGGTCAAGCGCGGCGCGCATCGAAGCGCCCTGCTCGCCGATAAACACGCGAAAGTAAATCTCGCGCACCAGCGTCGGCCCCAATAGCGCGGCTTCGAGCGGATCGCGCATTGCGTCGAGAAAGCGCAGCATGGTTTCGCCGAGCGCCAGATCGAGCCGCGTCGTGGCCATGCCGCCCGGCTCGCCGGGCACCACGCCATTGCGCTCGTCGATCTGAAGCAATACATCGGCGGCGAGCGTCGCATCGAGACGCACGTACACCGCGAGCAACGGTTCGTCGGCGGTGGCGTCGGTTTCCATCGAGAACGGCAGCGGCAACGCGACAGCCAGATAGTGCTGCGCATCGTAGACATACACCTTGCTGCCGAGATAGCCGCGCTTGCGGCCTTGCGCGATGACGACGATACCCGGCTCGTACAGCACCGGCGTACGCGTGAGCGGACGGTTCGATCGCAACAGGCGAATGTCCGGCATCGGCGTCGCGTTATAGCCTTCGTTCGGCGCGAGTTCCAGCAGCCGGCTCACCATCGAAGCGTGCACGCGAGCGAGTGCGGCGGCTTCGGTTTCCATCGTCGGCAATTTGGGCGGGCGGTGCGTTTTCATGCGTCGAGTTCGATAAAGGCGTGTTCATAGAATCGGGCAAGCTTTGCAGACGATCACGCGTTCTCGTCGCGTTGCCATATGCCTAACATTCGATCATGCAAGTCAACTCACCTCGGAGAACAAGCATGATCGATGTACTCAATCCCGCCGACGGCACGCTCGTCGGGCAAGTCGAACATCATTCGGAAGCGCAGGTGCGCGCCGCCATCGACCGCACATGCGCGGCCTTTCCGGCGTGGTCGCGCACATTGGCACGCGAACGAAGCGCACTGCTGCGCGCATGGTTCGACCTCGTCAGCGCCGACAAGACCGCATTCGCCGAACTGATGTGCCGCGAGAACGGCAAGTGCATGTCGGAAGCCTTCGGCGAAATCGACTATGGCCTGGGCTTCGTCGAATGGTACGCGGAGGAAGCGAAACGCGTGTACGGCGATACCATCCCCACGCACGCGAAAGACGCAGCGGTGATCGTCACGAAAGAGCCTGTCGGGCCGGTTGCGTCGATCACGCCGTGGAACTTCCCGTTCATGATGATTACGCGCAAGGTCGCGACCGCGCTCGCGGCGGGTTGCACGATCCTCTTGAAGCCTGCCGAGGAAACGCCGCTGACCGCGTACAAGCTGCTCGAATACGCGCGCCGCGCCGGCATTCCGGAAGGCGTGTTCGAAATGGTGACGGGCGACCCCGTTCAGATCGGCGAACTCATCACCGACGATCCGCGCATTCGCAAGATCTCGTTCACGGGTTCGACCGCGGTCGGCAAGCTGCTCGCCGCGCAGTGCGCCGGCACGCTGAAGACAATGACGATGGAACTCGGCGGCAACGCGCCCTTCATCGTTTTCGACGATGCCGATCTCGACGAAGCCGCGAAAGCGCTCGTGTCCGCGAAGCTGCGCAACAGCGGACAGGTCTGCATTTCGCCGAACCGCGTGTATGTGCAGGCGAGCATCCACGATGCGTTCGTTCAGCGCGTCAAGGCGCTCGTCGAAGCGATCCCGGTCGATCAAGGGCTGCAGGACCGGTTTGTCGTCGGTCCGCTGATCAATCGTGCGGCCATCGACAAGGTCGGCAAGCTCGTCGACGATTCGCGCGAACGCGGCGCCAAGGCCGTGCTCGGCGGACATGCGCACGCGAAAGGCGGACTCTTCTATGCGCCCACGATTCTCGTCGATGTCGCGGACGATATGCCGATCGCATCGACCGAAATCTTCGGTCCCGTCTTTCCGATCTATCGCTTCTCGACCGAAGCAGAAGTCATCGCACGCAGCAACGACAGCGAATATGGACTCGTCGCCTATGCGTTCACGCGCGATCTGGGCCGCTCGTTCCGGCTGTCGCGCAACATCGAGGCGGGCATGGTGATTCTGAATTCCGGCTCGGTCGGCACGGCTTCGGTGCCGTTCGGCGGCGTGAAGCAATCCGGTTACGGACGCGAAGGCAGTCATCATGGAATCGAGGAATATATGCATGTGAAATACACGCTGATGGCCGGTCTCGCCTGAACCACGCGAGGCGGGGGGGGGGGGGGGGGGGGGGGGGGGGGGTGGTGGGGGTGGGGGGGGGGGGGGTGGGGGTGGTCTGGCCGGTGTTTGCTTTCTTTGCCGATTTCTTTGTTGGGTTGTGGTAGGTGTTTTCGTCGGGGGGA
>NZ_JALQEK010000044.1:0-9076 GCF_023630765.1 Caballeronia sp. ATUFL_F2_KS9A
GGCGGTGCGCCCCGCCGAGCGCCAACAGCCCCGCCCGCCGCCGCGCCGCCGCCCCCCCCCCCCCCCCCCCCCCGCCCCGCCCCGGCCGCCCCCCCCCCCCCCCCCCCCCCCCCCCCCCCCCCCCCGCTTCGTGTCATCGCCGATTCAACGTACCGGCAATTGAGCCGTGTCGGCAGGGCTCGCGCACTGCACTTCGTAATGACGCTGACGAATGAGCCGATCCTGCCGCAGTCCCCAAAAATAGGTAACGGCAAGGCAGGGCAACAGCGAAACGATCGAATACCCGACGCCCGCAAGCGGGTTGCCCGTGAGATTGACGAGCGAAAGACTGATGAGCGGAAGAAACCCGCCGAACAGCACATTGCCGAGTTGTTGCGACAAGCCGAAGCCCGTGGTCCTGCTTTGCGGTGGAAAACATTCGGCGATGAACGCGGGCAGCGGCGCCATGATCATCGCGGTCAACACGGCGAGCAGCGCGACGAGCAGCGTCGCCGTGACCCAGCCGCCCGCGAGCGCATTCGTCCTGATGCCCGCGAATGCCGGATACGCTGCGAGTATCCAGAGCACGATGCCGATCAGCATCACGCGCGCCCGGCCGATCGCATCGGACAGACGGCCGAACGCCGGATAAAGCGGCGCGGCCACGACGATAGCGACGCCAAGGCAGAGATTCGCGCGCGACGGATCGACCTTCAACACGTTCTGCAGGAAGTACAGCATGTAGACGATCGACGTATAAAGCGATACCGACGTTCCGCCTTGCGCGCCGAACATCGCGACGAGAATCGCCTTCCACGACGTCGCGCTCCACAACGTGTCCTGCAGCGGCGATTTCGACAGACGGCCCGCCTCTTTCATCTCCGCGAACACGGGCGTTTCCTTCATGCCGAGCCGGATCCATGTCGCCACCGCGACGATCGGCGCCGAGATCAGGAACGGGACGCGCCAGCCCCACGATTCGAATGCGGCTGCATCGAGCGCGAACTTCAGCGCTGACACGATAGCGAGCGCGAGCAAAAGGCCGAGGCTCGCGGTGCTTTGCAGCACGCTCGTCGCCATGCCTTTGCGGCCCGCGGGCGCATGCTCCATGACGTAGACGACCGCGGAGCCGTATTCGCCGCCGAGCGCGATGCCCTGCACCACGCGCAGCGCGATGAGGCCGATCGGCGCAAGCAGGCCGGCCATCGCGTAGGTCGGCAGACAGCCGATGCCCACCGTCGCGATACCCATGATCGCGAGCGTGATGACGAAGGTCTTCTTGCGTCCGATGCGGTCGGCCATCGGGCTGAAGATGATCGTGCCGAGCGGCCGCGCGACATACGCGATGCCGAACGTGGCGACGCCCGCCATCGCGGCGACCGTGCGATCCGTCGATGGCAGGAACAAGTGCGTCAGCGTCGATGTCAGCGCGACGTAGACGAAGAAATCGTAGTACTCGAGCATCGTGCCGAGGCTCGATGTCGCGATGATCCGCAGCATGCCGGGCTTTGAATGTCGCGCGCCGGAAGTCGTGGACATGGTCGTCTCCTGTGATTCAGTTCGTGAGGCCCCGCGCGATCGACGCAGTGGCCGTAAGGCGCATCACATGTGCGTGCGCTTCTTCGCCGCTTGCTGCGCGAGAAACCGGTCGACAGCCTCCTTGTGCTCGCGGCCGCACAACAGAATGGCCTGCATGCTCGCCGCCATTTCGAGCGTCGTTTCAAGCGATGCATCGGCCGCTTCGCGCACGAGCCGCTTCGCCATGCGCAGTGCAGTCGGCGGGCTGTGCGCGATGCGTTTCGCCAGCGACAACGCTTCGGTGTCGAGCGCATCCTCCGGCACGACCTTCGAGACGATGCCGAGCTTGAGCGCCGCTTCCGCATCGATGAACTCGCTGGTCAGCGTCAGTTCGAGCGCCTTCGCATAGCCGACGATGCGCGCGAGAAACCACGATCCGCCGATGCCCGATACAAGTCCCAGCCGCAAGAAGCTCTCTGCGAAAACGGCTTTCGTGCTCGCCACGCGGATATCGCACATCAACGCGAGATCGCAGCCCGCTCCGACTGCGGCGCCATTGACCGCGCATACCGAAGGCACATCGAGACCGCTCAATGCGCGCGTGATCCGGTGCAAGCTGCGATGCAAGCGGTCGCGCACGTCTTCGACGCTGCCGCTCATCAGATCGCTGCCGCTTTGCATGTCCTTCACGTTACCACCCGTGCAGAAATGCCGCGACGACGAACGCAGCAGGACGCAATGCACGTCGCGCCGGTCGTTGATCTCTTCGAGCGCATCCGACAGCGCCTCTGTCATCGCGACGTTCAGCGCGTTGCCGTCGCTTGCGCTGTTGAGCGTGAGCACGAGCACGCCGTCGTCGAGGGATGACTCGACCAGCGAACCCGAATCGTTTGAATAAGCTGACACGACAAAGTCTCCTGATAGTTTCGCCGGCAACTACCGGTTCTGGAATGCGGCCTGACGACGTTCGAGAAACGCGGCCATGCCTTCTTTCTGATCGGCGAGCGCAAAGCCCGCATGAAATAGCCTTCGCTCGAACAACAGACCTTCCGACAGCGAGGACTCGAACGCACGATTGACGGCTTCCTTGATCGCGACGATCACCGGCAGCGAATGACGCGCGATCTGCTCGCCGACGCGCATCGCTTCGTCGATCAAGCGCTCGCGAGCGACGACCATCGACACGAGTCCATATGCCAATGCCTCGCTTGCGTTGAAGGATTCGCCGGTCAGGCACGCGAGCATCGCGGTCGATTTGCCCACCGCGCGCGGCAGACGCTGCGTGCCGCCCGCGCCCGGCACGATGCCGAGCTTGATTTCGGGCTGGCCGAAGAGCGCATCGTCCGCGGCGATGACGATGTCGCACATCATCGCCAGTTCGCAGCCGCCGCCGAGCGCATAGCCGCCTACCGCAGCGATGATGGGCTTGCGGGCCATGCGGATGCGGTCCCAGCTTCGTCCGATGTAGTCATCCGAGAATGCGCTCGCGTAATCGAGCTTCGACATCGCGACGATGTCGGCGCCGGCGGCGAAGGCCTTGTCGGACCCTGTCAGAACGATTGCGTGAATTTGCGGATCGGCTTCGTTGCGCAGCAGGACGTCGATGAGCTGATCCATCAACGCGTCGGTCAGCGGATTGAGCGGGTTATCCGACGCGAGACGCACGAGCGCGACCTGGCCGCGTCGTTCGCTCCGTATGATCGCGGCGCTCATGCGCTCACCTTGCGGTCTTCATCGCAGGTCTCGCGCGTTGCGCGGCCCAGGCGGATCACGCCCGCATTCAGCAGTTCCGCGATCTCGCTTTGGGCGAAGCCGTATCGCTCCAGCATCTGCAGCGTGTGCTGGCCCGTCAGCGGCGCTGGCACGTCGGGCACGCTTGCGCGGTCGGATGGACCGAGCGCGAAGCCGTGCGTACGCATGATTCCCGCGACCGGATGATCGATCGTCTGCGCCAGTCCGCATTCGGCGTATTCCGCCGTTTCGGTGACATCGCCGTAGGTTGCGACGGGCGAACACAGAATGTCCCGCGCTGCGAGCCGTTCCATCCACTCCGCGGTCGGGCGTTCGACGAAACGCGCCGCGAGCATGTGATGCAGCGCCTTGCGATGGCGCACGCGATCGTCGTTGGTGGCGAAGCGCGGATCCGCTGCGAGTGCGGACGATGCGAGCACCTCGCACAGCGCGCGCCATCGTTCCGGATGATAGGCGACGACCATCATCCAGCCGTCCTGCGTCGGGAACGCTTCGTTCGGGCATGCATAAGGCGCGGCGCTGCCGGTTTTTTCCGGCTCGCGGCCGGACGCGAAATACGCAGCGAAGCCGATCTGCTGCAGCATCAGCGTCGCGTTGTAGAGACTCACGTCGAGATGCTGGGCACCGCCGCCCGCGCGAACCTGATGCAGCGCGCCGAGAATCGCGATCGATGCGAGATAGCCGCCCATCATGTCGGCAACGGGAATCGGGACTTTCAGCGGCTCGGCGTTCGTCGTGCCGAGCGTGCTCATCAGACCGCTGACAGCCTGGATCACGCCATCGACGCCCGGCCGCTTGCGATTCGCGCCCGTCTGACCGAAGGCGGAGATCGAGCAGTAGACGAGCCGGGGATTCAACTGACGCAGTGCGTCGAAGTCGAGTCCCATCGATGCCATCACGCCCGGCCGAAAGTTTTCGACGAGCACGTCGGCCTCGCGCAACATGCGGCGAACGGCTTCGCGCCCCGCGTCGGTTTTCAGATCGATCGCGACGCTGTACTTGTTGCGGTTGACGCTGATGAAGGCCGGGCTTTCACCGCTGATCCACGGCGGGCCGATGCGCCGCCCGATCTCGCCGTCGGGCGGCTCGATCTTGACGACGTGCGCGCCGAGATCGGCGAGCGTCATCGAGCAGACCGGACCGGCGAGGACATGCGAGAAATCGATCACCCGCACGCCGTTGAGGCTGTCTCTTGGCATTTGTGATTGTCCTGTCTCGTGACTCGTCACTGCGACGAACCATGCCGACGAGAATAGGTACTCACCGGCCTTCCGGACAATCGACAATTTAGAAACGAGCCTTTGACTTTTTGTTAAAGGGTCGGCGATTCGTGAGCGCTATTCGTTGAGCAACGAGTGCAGCCATCGGCGGAAAATCTTCAGTGCATCGGATTGCGGACGCGCCGTCGGCCACGCGAAGTAGTACGTGTGATTGCCGCGGTCCAGCTCGAATGAAAACGGAGCGACGAGCAGACCGCTTTCGAGTTCGCTGCGCACCAGCGCCTTCTGCGCGATCGCGACGCCGTGCCCTTCGATCGCTGCCTGATACGCGAGCAGCGACGTTTCGTAGCGCATCTCGCGGCGTCGCCCGCTCAATGGAAGGCCCGCAGCCTTCAGCCACAAGGTCCAGTCTTCAGGGCGTGCGAGCGTGTGCAGAAGCGTTTCGCCCTGTAACTGCGAGCGCGCCTTGACCTGTCTCGACGGCGCGGCGACAGGCACCAGTTCGTTCGCGATCAGACGTTGCACGCGCAGACCGGGCCACTTGCCGTCGCCTAGCTGAATGCCGGCGTCGATATCCTCACGCGCGAAATTGAGCGGAGCCGGTGATGTCGTCAGTTGCACGTCGATGTTTTCATGCAGCCGATGAAAGCTCGCGAGACGCGGAATCAGCCAGCGCACCGCGAAGGTGGCGGGCGAGCGGATCTTGAGCACGCGGGCGCGCCGTTCCGACGAACGCAGACTGTCGGTGGCTTCGCGCAGCGCTGCGAAGAGCGGCATCAACTCCGCCAGATACCGCGCACCCGCCGAGGTCAGCTCAAGCCGTCCTTTCACACGCTCGAACAGATCGACGCCCAGATAGGCTTCGAGCGTGCGTACCTGCCGGCTGACGGCGGCGGGCGTCACGGCCAATTCGTCGGCGGCCTTGGAAATACTCAGCAGGCGTCCGGTCGCCTCGAACGCCCGGGTCGGATTCAACGGGGGAAGCAGTGCGCGACGTTCCATAGCCTGTCCGTGTGGAAGCATGTCGGGATTGTGGCGCGAAAATGGTCGAGGTTCGGTAGGCGGCCACTCGCCGGATAGCTGAATACCGAAGCGCCGCCGGTATCGACTGCCGCTCGATCATCGTGAGCAAAGCCGCTTTCCTGTCCCGACAAGGCCGCCCCGCAGCGCATATTCCGTTCCCGGAGAACGGGATAACAATCCTTTAACGGTGTTGCTAATCGATTAATTAAAATCAATCTTCTGACGATTGATCCGGTGGAGACGCGCGCCTAGACTGAAATCATTGAAGGCAACGAAAGCCTTGGAGACATCAAGGCCTAAAAAGATGAGCACCTTCGAAATCCAAGAAAGCATTCGAGAGATCAATCTTTCCTATCTCATCCTCGCGCAGCGAATCTTGCGCGAGGACCGCGCGATCGGCATGTTTCGCCTCGGGCTATCCGCCGAGGTTGCCGATCTGCTGATGAGCCTCTCGCTGCCCCAAGTCGTGAAGCTCGCCTCTTCCGATCAGCTGTTATGCGCGTTCCGCTTCAACGATCACATGCTGCTCTCCGCGCTGACGCAACCTCCGAAGCACGCCGACATCGCTTCGACGCATGCTGCCGTTCTATTGGCAGGCCAGCCCGTCAAACTGCTGATCTAAGGCGCCGTCCTCCATGAACCTCATTGCAAAGAAAAGCCTGACCGAAGAAGCGCAAGAGGTGTTTCGCGCAGTCGCGCTCATCGAACTCGGTGCGCGCATGCAGGTCCTCGAAAGCGAACTCACGCTCTCGCGCGAACGTCTCATCCGTCTTTATCGTGAAGTGCGAGGCGTGTCGCCGCCAAAGGGAATGCTGCCTTTCTCCGCGGACTGGTACATGCCGTGGCTTTCGAACATTCACGCGTCGCTATTCTTCAACACTTATCTGTTCCTCAAGAACGAAGCGAGCTGCTCGCACCTCGATGCGCTGACCAAAGGATATCGGCTGTATCTGGAGCACTGCACGCGCAACGACGCCGAACCGGTGCTCGACCTGACGCGCGCCTGGACGCTCGTGCGTTTCTTCGAGGCGGAGATGCTGCAATTGACGCCCTGCTGCCGCTGCACCGGCAAGTTCGTCGCGCACAAGCATGACTTGCAGCACGGCGTCGTGTGCGGCGCCTGCCAGCCGCCGTCGCGTGCGGGCAAGACGAGGAAAGCGGCGGCACGCGCGGCCGTTCAGGCTTTTGCGTCGGTGACTGACGAGAAGGTGATCGATCCGGCCGCGCGACCCATCTCCGCTGAAGCAGCTTGAGCCGTATGCTCAATCGCTTCGGGAGTCGTGATTCAGCGAATGCGCGTTCCATACTTTCCCGATCAACCACTGGAACAGCGAGTGGCCTTGTTCGTGCTCGGCGGGCATCGGAGTCGCGAGCTTGCCGAGCTTATCCTGCCGATACGCCAGAAGCTCGCACATTTGCTTCGCTACTTCCGGATGATCTTTGAGAAACGACGTCATGTCGTCCTTGGCCAGCTGAAATAGAACCGATGGCGTGAGCGTCGAGATCGATACTTGCATCGCGATTCCGGCGAGCAATCCCGCTTCCCCGAATGCTTCGCCCGGCCCGATGCGAGCAACCTCGCGAGCGCCTGCCGCTTCGACGACCGCGACCGAGAGCACGCCCGAATGCACGATCGACAAGCTATCGGGCACGGTGTCGGGCGCCAGGATCTGATGATTCGCCTGATATTCGTGTCGCGACAAACGCTTCGCGAGCCGCGTTATTTCCTCGCCTGAAAGGCTGTCGAACAAGTCGACGCGTCTTAACAAGGCTTCTTTTTCATCTCTCGATGCAAGCGCGGGCGCCGCTACGCCCAGCGCGCGCCATGCCACGCCAGCCGCGGTGAGATGGCGGTAGCAGAGGTCGAAGAGCTCGTTGCATACGGCGAGCTTTTTGTTCATGTCGTCGACGAAGGCCACCACTTCATACTGGACCGAGTTCGTCGTCGTGCGCTTCATGCGCGCGTATGGGGCCGGCGTCGCGAGAATCAGATTACAACCGGTAAGCGCGCGCCCGAGTCCGTCCAGCACGGTCTTCGGCCGCGCCTCGGGTTCGATCTCGAGGACGATCGATATGCCGTGGACGTCTCCCGGTCTGCTGTTATTGGTGATTTTCGCCTTCGCCGCGACAGCGTTAGGGACGATGAGCGTATTGCCCTGCCCCGTCAACAGATGTGTCGCGCGCCAGTTCATCTCGACGACCTTGCCCTCGACGTCGTCGATCGTCACCCAGTCACCTATCGCGTAGGGTTCCGTCGTGTTGATGACGATGCCCGCGAATACATCGCTGAGCGTGCTCTGGATAGCGAGGCCCAGCACGATCGCCAGTGCGCCCGATGTCGCAACGAGGCCGCGTACCGGCAGTTCGAGCACGAAGCCAAGCGCCGCCACGGCCGCCGCGAGAAACACCACGGCACCGAAAACGTCCGAGAACAGCCGCTGTTTTCTCCAGGCGCGTGGAAGCAGCAGCGTGTCGAGTGAGAGCGTGAGCAGACGCGCGCCCATCATCCACCAGATGATTTCGAGAATTTGCCCCGCCCAGTGCAATTCGACGACGTCGGCGAACGGCGCCTGCGTGAACGGACTCAGACCCGACGAAAAGAGTACCCAGCTCAACAGAAAAAAGAGCGCGAGCCGTATGAAGAGCCGGGCCAGGTCATTGTCGGGCAATCGCGCGCGCCACACGATCACGTCGATTGCGACGATGCCGAAGCCCAGAAGCAAGGGGTATTTCACGGATGCTCCTCTCGAGGAACGACTTCGAGAGAATACACATTTGCTGGCAACGCGCGCTAGCCACGGCTCGCACGCCGATGCGTCACAGGCGCTTCGGCGCCTCGTACCACTTCGGATGAAATGCCTTCACGAGCGGACCATCCGTACGAAGCGCGTGACAGCCGTCGAGCTGGAACGGCCGCATGGTGCCGCTCGCGTTGATTTCCTCGCTCATCGTCTGAAATGCGGCGGTGGCCACCGCGCCGATGAGTTCGGTCAGATGCGTGCAGCCGCGCAAGCCGCCGAACACGTTTCTGATTTCGCGCATGAAGCCCGGCGCGAGCTTCATGCCTTCGAGCTTGCGATAGTCGGGCGCGATCGTTTCGCAATGGCCGACATACGGCACGATGATCGATTCGGCCTTCGCCTCGCGGATGACGAAATCGACGCCGATGGTCATGCGCAGCATCATCTCGTGCACCGGATCGCCCGCCTTGACGATCACGCCATGGGAATCGCGATCGTATGACTTCGTGTCGCGCAGATGGCCTTCGATGTCGTAGAGGCCATCCGCGCGTCTGAAGCCTTGCAGCGTGATCTGGCGCGTGTGCAGCGGCACGCGATCCATCGTCACAGCGTGCTCGCGAGATCCGGCACGACGGAGAACAGATCGCCGACGAGACCGTAATCGGCGACGCTGAAGATCGGTGCTTCGGGGTCTTTGTTGATCGCGACGATGACCTTCGAGTCCTTCATGCCGGCCAAGTGCTGAATCGCGCCCGAGATGCCGACTGCAACGTACAGTTGCGGCGCGACGATCTTGCCGGTTTGACCGACCTGAAAGTCGTTCGGGACATAGCCGGCATCGAC
>NZ_JALQEK010000045.1:0-829 GCF_023630765.1 Caballeronia sp. ATUFL_F2_KS9A
GCAACGTACAGTTGCGGCGCGACGATCTTGCCGGTTTGACCGACCTGAAAGTCGTTCGGGACATAGCCGGCATCGACTGCCGCGCGCGATGCGCCCAGCGCCGCGCCGAGTTTGTCGGCGAGCGGTTCTAGCGTCTTCGTGTAGTTCTCGCCGCTGCCCAGACCACGGCCACCCGACACGATGATGTGCGCGCTCGTCAGTTCCGGACGATCGAGCTTCGTCACTTCACGGCTCACGAACTGCGAGATGCCTGCATCGGCTGCGGCTTCGATCTTCTCGACCGATGCGCTGCCGCCCTCCGCCGCGACCGGATCGAAGCCCGTCGCGCGAACGGTGATGACCTTGATCGCATCGCTCGATTGAACCGTGGCGATGGCGTTGCCTGCGTAGATCGGGCGTTCGAAAGTATCGGCGCTATCGACGGCGGTGATGTCGCTGATTTGCGCGACATCCAAGTGTGCAGCGATACGCGGCGCGATGTTCTTACCGTAAGCGGTCGCCGGAGCCAGAATGTGCGAATAATCCTTCGCGACGTTCAACACCGTAGCTTCGACGTTCTCCGCCAAGCCTTCAGCGAGTTGCGGCGCATCGGCGAGGAGCACTTTCGAAACGCCCGCGATCTTCGCCGCCGCATCCGCCGCACCCTGCGCGTTCGAGCCCGCGATCAGCACATGCACATCGCCGCCAATCTTCGATGCCGCTGCAACCGTGTTCAGGGTCGCTGCCTTGATCGACGCATTGTCGTGTTCTGCAATTACGAGAATCGTCATGTTCAGATCACCTTCGCTTCGGTTTTCAGTTTTTCGACCAGCGTCTTCACGTCGGGCAC
>NZ_JALQEK010000046.1:0-128800 GCF_023630765.1 Caballeronia sp. ATUFL_F2_KS9A
AATTACGAGAATCGTCATGTTCAGATCACCTTCGCTTCGGTTTTCAGTTTTTCGACCAGCGTCTTCACGTCGGGCACGGTGATGCCCGCGCTGCGCTTCGGCGGCTCGACGACTTTCAGCGTCTTCAGACGCGGCGTAACATCGACGTCAAGATCGGCAGGCGTCATCGTGCTTAAAGGCTTCTTCTTCGCCTTCATGATGTTGGGCAGCGTCACATAGCGCGGCTCGTTCAGGCGCAGGTCTGTCGTGATTACTGCGGGCAGCTTCAACAAAAGCGTCTCGGCGCCGCCATCGACCTCACGCGATACAGTCGCTCTACCATCGGCGATAACGACCTTCGATGCGAACGTCGCTTGCGGCAAACCCGCCAGTGCAGCAAGCATCTGACCGGTCTGATTCGAATCGTCATCGATAGCCTGCTTGCCGAGGATCACGAGTTCAGGCTTCTCCTGATCGACCAATGCCTTCAACAGCTTCGCCACCGCCAGCGGCTGCAATTCCTCTGCGCTTTCGATCAGCACAGCGCGATCCGCACCGATAGCCAACGCCGTCCGCAACGTCTCCTGACATTGCGTAACACCACACGACACAGCGATCACTTCCGTAGCGACGCCCGCTTCCTTCAATCGCACCGCTTCCTCAACAGCGATTTCATCGAACGGGTTCATCGACATCTTCACGTTGGCGATATCGAAACCCGTGTTATCCGATTTCACGCGGACCTTCACGTTGTAATCGACGACGCGCTTCACTGGAACCAATACCTTCATTCGCTTGCTCTCCGTTGAACCGCGTTCACGCGGCTTGAATTCTTCGCGCGCGATCGACGATCGGCTTGTCGACCAGTTTCCCGTCGACCGAGATCGCGCCGCGCGGATTCGCTTCCAGCGCAGCGAGCACGCGTGCCGCCCATTCGCGTTCGGCGGCGCTCGGTGCGAAGCCGTCATTCACGGCGTCCACCTGCTTCGGATGAATGCATAGCTTGCCGCCGAAACCGAAGCGGCGCGCATCGAGCACGTCGGCGTTGATCGCGTCGAGGTCGCCCGTCGCGAGCGTTACGCCATCGATCGGCGGCGGCAGGCCCGCAAACCGCGACTCGATGACAAACTGCGAACGCACATAGTCCAGTTCGCGCCCGGTGCCGTCGATGCCCGCGTCCACGCCGAAATCGAACGAGCCGAACGCGAGCCGCGCAACGCGCCCGCATTGCGCGATCTCGCGCATACGCACCACGCCCGCAACGCTCTCAACCAGCGCGATCAACTCGACGTCATCGGCGCAACGTGCCGCGATATCCGCGAGTTGCGCCGCATCTTCGGCCTTCGGCACCATCACGGCGCGCACGTTCGCCGCGCGACTCATCGCGACGTCTTCTTCGTGCCATGGCGTACCGAAAGCGTTGACGCGAATCACGACGCGCTCATGCGTCTCACGTAACCAATGCGCGATCTGCGCGCGAGCTTGCGCCTTGGCATCGATGGCCACGGCATCTTCCAGATCGATGACCACGCGATGCGCGTGCGTCGCCAATGCCTTGTCGAACCGTTCCGGACGATCGCCCGGAACGAACAAAAAACTGCGTGCAATCATGCGGATTTCCTCGAATGCGTCAGGTGCCGCTCCAGCCGCGCTGGAACGTCTCCGAATAACTGAAGCGGTCGGCGGGATGAATGCTGACCGCCGCTTCGACGATCTCGCCGCGCTTGTTGAAGTAGCGGCGCGACAGCCATAGCGCGGGCGAACGCGCCTTCGCGTTGACGAGACGCGCGATGTTCGCGGGCAGCGCCACCGCGCGAATCTCCTGCTCCACGCGCGCGATCTGCTCGCCGAACTGACGCTCGATCATCGTGAAGATCGGCGTGTGTGGATCATCCTCGATGCCTGTCAGCGAACGAAACGCCGGCTGGATATAGACCTCGGTATGACAGATCGGATCGACGCTCTCCGGCGAACGACGAATGCCTTCGAGACGCAACCACGTTTCGCCGGGCTTCGCCTGCAACATCTTGCAGAGCGACGCATCGCTCACTTCGACGGTCTCTTTCTTCAGAACCTCGAGCGCGGTATCGGCGGAATAGCGATGCAGGTCGCTCAACTGCTGCATGACCTGCCGATAGCTGCCTTCCGAATTCACGGCCTTGACGGTCGTGCCGATGCCGGCCTGCCGCACGACCATGCCGAGCTGCACGAGCTGCTTGACTGCCTCGCGCACGGTCGAGCGGCTCGCGCCGAACTGCTCGCAGAGTTCGAATTCGGTGGGAATGGTGGAGCCCACCGGAAAGCGCCCGCTCTGTATTTCGTTGATGAGCGTCTGCGCCAATTGCAGATAGCGCGGCTGCTGACCGAGCACGTTGACCATCTTTTGCACGCACGATGAAGGATTGACGGAGGGATCCGCCTGTCGCGCGACATCATCCGGTGCGAGCATCGTCATTGCACCGCACCGCTCTCGCGCAACCGGGCGATCCGACCAGCATCGTAACCGAGTTCGGCGAAAAGCCTCGCGTTGTCCTGTCCCAGTTCGGGCGCCGAACGCGCGGGCAAGGTCTCGTTCACGCGAACCGGCGCCGCCACGTTGCGCACCTTGCCGAAGCGCGGATGCTCCGCTTCGGTCACGCCTTGCCGCTCCGCGACGAACGGATTGTCGAGCGCCTGCTTGATGTCGTACACCGGCGCGGCGGGCACGCGTCCGCCCAGACGTGCGAGCCATTCGGCGGTCGTCGCGCGCGAAAGCGCCGCATCGAGTTCCTGTTCGACGAGATCGCGATTCGCGAGCCGCGCCTTGAAATTGCAGAAGCGTTCATCGGTGATCCACGAAGGCTTGTCGAGTATCTCCGCCAGCACGCCCCAGAACTTTTCCTTGTTGCACATCAGGAAGATCCAGCCGTCCTTCGTCTTGTACAGCTGGCTCGGCGTCAGCGACGGATGCGCGGAGCGCCGGTCCCGTCCTGTCACCGTGCCGCCGTTCAGATACCAAGTGCCGACATACGCGAGGTTATGCAGCGCGACATCGAAGAGACTCGTGTCCATGTCGCGGCCGATGCCCGTCGTGCGCGCCTGCACGAGACCCGCGAGCAGCGCCATCGCGGCGGTGGTGCCCGTCATCAGATCGATGATCGACAGACCGAAGCGCGCCGGCGGACTGTCCGGCTCGCCAGTGACCGAGAGATAACCCGCTTCCGCCTGCATCAGATAGTCGTAGCCGGGCCACGATGCGCGGCTGCCGGTGCGTCCATATGCCGACAAATGCGCGCATACGATAGCCGGATTCGCGTCCTTCAACTGATCGTAAGTGAGACCCAGCTTCACGGGCAGATCACCGCGCAGATTGTTGAAGACGGCATCGCTCGACTTGACGAGATCGAGCAGCACGTCGCGCCCTTCGGGCTTCTTCAGATCGAGCGTCAGACTGCACTTGTTGCGATTGAACGCTTCGAAGAAGTGGCTATCGCCTTCGCCGAAAAAATGCGGTCCCACATTGCGGCCCACATCGCCGCCTTCGCGGAAGTTTTCGATCTTGATGACTTCCGCGCCGAGATCGGCGAGATGTTGGGTCGCGAACGGACCCGCGCCGTATTGTTCTATGGCGACGATGCGTACGCCGGAAAGAGGCAGGCTCATGCAGGGTTCCTCGCAATCAGCATCTTGGCGATGATCAGGCGTTGCATCTCGTTGGTGCCTTCGCCGATGGTCAGAAGCGGCGCATCGCGATACAGCCGCTCGACGTTGTATTCCTTCGAATAGCCATACGCGCCATGAATGCGCATTGCTTCCATGCTGTTCTCGACAGCCGCTTCGGTTGCGAAGTACTTCGCCATGCCCGCTTCCATGTCGCAGCGCAGACCTTTGTCGTATGCGCGCGCGGCCGAGTCCGTCAGAAGGCGCGCGGCTTCCACGCGCGTCGCCATTTCGCCGAGCTTGAGCGCAATCGCCTGATGCTCGCAGATCGGCTTGCCGAAGGTCTTGCGCTGCTGCGAATACGCGACCGCTTCATCGAGCGCGGCTTGCGCAACACCGACCCCGCGCGCGGCTACATTGATGCGGCCCAGCTCCAGCCCGCTCAGAATCTGCTTGAGGCCGAGCCCTTCCTGCCCGCCGATCACGCTCGACACCGGCACGCGAAAATCGGTGAACGTAAGCTCGCACGTATCGATGCCCTTATAGCCGAGCTTTTGCAACTGACGGCTCACTTCGAAGCCCGGTCCCTTCTCGACGATCAGAAGGCTCATGCCCTTGTGACGCGGCTGCGCTTCCGGATCGGTCTTCACGAGCAGCGCGAGGATGTTGCCGTACTTGCTGTTCGTGATCCACGTCTTGCTGCCGTTGACGACATAGTGATCGCCGTCGCGCCTCGCGACCGTGCGGATCGCCTGAAGGTCCGTGCCGCAATCCGGTTCGGTCAGGCCGATGCCGCCGCGCAGCTCGCCCGTCGCCATGCGCGGCAGGAACTCGCGCTTCTGCGCTTCGGTGCCGTTGCGCTGGATCGTCATCGCCATGATGAGATGCGAATTGATGATGCCGCTCACCGACATCCATACCGCGGAAATGCGATCGACGATCTTCGCGTACGTCGAAGTCGTGAGACCGAGGCCGCCGTACTCGGGCGAGATCAGGCAGCCGAAGAGTCCCATGTCCTTCATCTTCTCGACGATCTCGTGCGGATACTCGTCCTTCGCATCGAGTTCGTGCACGTAGGGTTTCACTTCCGTCTTGAGGAAGCGGTCGAGCATGTCGAGAATGAGCGTCTCGTTCTCTTCGTAATTGCTCATGTCCTGCTGTTGATCGGCGTCGATGGTGGCCATTGCTTCTCCTGTATTCGTGTGTACGTCTTATGCGAGCGCTTGCGCAAGCGTGCGCGCCGGTCGCGTGTCGAGCGAGAGCACCGCTTCGCAGATGCGCTCGGCGGCATCGCGCGATACGTTGCGCTGCGCGTTGTCGAAGAACTTCGCGACGATGTCCTCATTCGTGAGCGGCCTGTCCGACGAGCCGCGATTGATCGACTCGCGATGCGTCAGCATGCGGCCGTCCCGCGTATGGACGATCACTTCGCCGGTGTAGTGACGCGGAAACGTCGAGTCCTGATCCGCTTCGTGCGTGACGCGGGCCGCGACGGCGCGCACGGTTTCATCGGCGAGCGCTTCGGCTTCGAGATCGTCGAGCGTGAAGCGGCCGCGCAACAACCCCGTCGCGACGATGTACGGAATGCTGAACTGCGCGTCATAGCTATTCGACGGCCTTTGCTTCGGCGCGACCGGCTCGCACACGATGGGAATCGTCGGGCCGGGCACGCGCACGATCACACGCTCGATGTCGTCGGCTTGCAAACCATGTGCGCGATGAAGCGCGATGGCCGCATCCGACGAAGCATGCGTGAAGTGACACGCGGGAATCGGCTTCAACGCAACGCCGTCGATCTCCCATGTCTCGCCGAGGCCCGCCGTTGCGATATCGATATCGCCCGCTTCGAGCGGCGTCTTCATGTAAAGCGCATAGAGGCCGAAGCGTCCTTCATAGGCCGCGCCCGGACCGATATAACCATGCTTCGCGAGCGTCGCCGAAGTCGCGCCCGCTACCGCCGCCCATCCCGGATGCAGACGCTTGGTCCACGCGCCGTCCTGCAGGAACTCGAGATTGCCCGATGCCATCGACAGCACGATGCCTTGCGCATGCTGCGCCGCTTCGACCGGCAGACCCAGAAGACGCGCCGCGCCGAGCGCGCATCCGAATGCGCCGACGAGTCCCGTCGGATGAAAGCCCGCGTTGTGAAAGCCGCTCTTCGCCGCCGAGCCGACGCGCGTCGATACTTCCATCGCGCAGAGATACGCGGTGAGCAGATCCGCGCCGCTCGCGTTCTCGCGCTCGGCGAGATTGAACGCGACCGGAAACGCGCTCGCCGTCGAGTGGATCACGCCGCGTGCATGCGTGTCGTCGAAGTCGAGGCTGTGAATCAGAAGGCCGTTGAGCAGCATCGCATCGCGCAATGCGAGCTTCTGCGTGTGGCCGAACACCGTCGCTTCGCCGCTGCCGAGCTCCTGCATCGCGGCGAGCGTCGAGGTCGCGTACGGCAGTTTCAAGGTCGCATAAGCCAGGCCGATGCTGTCGAGAATCAGATGCTTCGCGCGCTCGCGCACGCTTTGCGGCACGTCGCTCAATTGCAGATGCGTCGAAAACGATGCAAGGCGTTGCGATACGGTTTGCGCCTGCTGCATGTCGTTGCGTGCGTTCATCGCGTGGCTCCCTGATGGTTGAGCGGCAGATCGTCTGCGTTGGCTTCTTCATCGGGCGAGACTTCTTCCAGCGAGAACTGGTTCGCGTCCACGCCGAGGCTCAGCACGGCGATCACGAGCAGGATCAGAACGCCCGCGACCATGCCGAGCACGCCGAACAGCCCGAGTTGCGCATACAGGATCACGGCGGCATACGACGTGAGCATCGACGCGATACGTCCGCACACGCCCGCCACGCCGGTGCCGCGCAGGCGCAGCGCGGTCGGGAAGAGCTCGGGCACGTAGCCGAAGAGACCCAGCGTGACGATGCCGAAGATGCAACTGACGAGCGTGAAGCCGACGATGGCGATCGCCGCGTTGGCCGTCATCTGCGGATAGACGAAGCCCAGCACGATCGCGATGACGCTATAGAACACGAGACCTTTCGCGCGTCCGAGGCGGTCGGCGGTGAGGTAGCCGAGCACTGCGCCGAACGGTGCGCCGAACGACATCAGCGTCGTGAAGCCGAGCGACGTGACAATATCGCGCCCTTCGTGGACGAAGAACGTCGGCAGCCACGCGACGAAGCCGTACACCGCGACGTTCACCGCGATCGCCGTCAATGCGGCCGTCAGCGTGCGTCCGATCATGCCGCGGCGAAACAGCGCCGACAGCGGCGCGCGCGGCACTTCGAGATTCTGCGTGCGCGCACAGTCGGGCAGCGGTCCCTTCTGATGCGCGACTTCGGCTTCGATCGCGCTCACGGTGTCCTCGGCTTCCTGCGTGCGTCCGACCGATTCGAGCCAGCGCGGCGATTCCGGCATGCGATGACGCAGCGCCCATACGATCACCGCGCCGATGCCCGCGATGCCGAACATCCAGCGCCAGCCGAGATGCGGAATCACCACGTAACCGACACTCGTCGCGAGCACGAGACCCGAATTGACGATGAGACCGAGCAGCGAAATCCAGCGTCCGCGATACGCGGGCGGAATGAACTCGCACAACGTGCCCGCCGCGACGACCAGCTCCGCGCCCAGCCCGATGCCCATGACGAAGCGCGCGCCGATCAGCCACTGGATATTCGGTGCGAACGCGGCGACGAAGGACATCAAACCGAAGAGCGCGAGATTGAACTGATACGACGAGCGGCGTCCGAAGCGATCGCCGAGATAGCCGGACAAGCCCGCGCCGATCACCATGCCGAAAAAGCCCGACGACACGAACAATGCGTTGAGCTGCATCGTCGAGAAACCCGCCTTGAGCATCGCGGCGGATACGCCGCCCGCGAGATAGACGTCGAACGCGTCGAGGCACGCGCCCGCGCTGATGAGGCCCAGAATCTTCCAGTGAAAACGCGACATCGGCAGCCGGTCCAGCCGGGCGCCCGAGCTAACGTAATGACTCACAGTTGTCTCCAGTACTGTGACGATGAACCGTCTCGCCGCCGTGCGCCGATGCATCGATGCAATCGAACGGTCTTGTATGCGAAACGGAAACGGGACGCCGGCGCGCGACAACGCCGGCGATATGTGCGGTCAGTCTTCGGCGGTGCCGTGGCCGCGCTTGGCGATCAGCGCGGTACGGATGAAATCCATGACGGGCTTGCCGTCCTGATTGAACGCGCGCGTGTGCACCGTGACGATGCCCTGCGTCGGGCGCGATTTCGATTCGCGCACTTCGAGCACTTCCGACTCCGCATAGAGCGTATCGCCCGCAAAAACAGGGCCCGTCAGGCGAATTTCCTTCCAGCCGAGATTGGCGATGGCCTTGCCGCTCACGTCGTTCACCGACATGCCGAGCACGATCGCGACCGTGAGGCCGCTGCTCACGAGAAGCTTGCCGAACTCGCTCTTCGAGGCGTGATGCGCGTCGCAGTGCATCGGATGAAAGTTCATCGTCAGCAGCGAGAACTGAATGTTGTCCGCGTCTGTGATCGTGCGGCCCGGGCGATGCTCGTATATATCGCCGACTGTGAAATCCTCCAGATAACGGCCGTAACTCGCCCGATATCGCTGCTTGCCTACTCTGTCCGAATGCATTGCGTCATGCCTCCTGTCTTAAACATCACTTTGTACGGACAAAGTATCAGGCGCAGCGCAGCCGGCGTCAAGCAGGAATGGATTGCGGTAAACCCTCGCTTACTTAGCGGGGCTGGCGGGCGGCGGCGGCGGGCACTGCATGTCCGCGCCTTTCGCGCCATCGAGATTCTTCAGCGACACGAGCAGCCTGCTTCCCGTGTTCGCCGTGATGATGTGCCCGTAACTGACGGTCGGGATGAACTTGATATCGGGCGCGACGGCGACGGGCGGAGTCTGCGCGCCATCGACGGTCAGATCGAGTTCGACGGTGATCGAATCGATCGCCACGCCGTAGTTCTGCTTGCGCTCGGCCTGCGTCTTCCGGAAGTTGCACACGCCATCGAGGACGTTCTGAAGCGCCGTGGGTATGTCCACCGATTTGCCCGGCGGAATCGGCGGCGTGTTGCACGCGGCGAGAAGCATCGGCAACGCAAGAACCGGCAGCGAGACGAAGGCGCGCATCGAATTCTCCCAGCCCCTGGCGGGGCAACAGTATCCGGTAAATGACCGCTTGAACTGAATCCGTTTTCGTCTACAACCTTATTGTCACGTGTCTCTTCGAACGGGTAGAAACAAGCAATATCACACGCTCGCCTTTCGAGCATGAACTGCGTGGCAATACGCCGTGAACGGAAGTCTTCAACAAGAGAAGACGATGGCAAACGCATCGGGGAGATTCATCGCGATCGTCGGCGCCGTGCTGCTCGCGCTGCTGACATCGGGCGCGCCCGTCCTCGCGGCGGGATCGGACACGCTCGCGCAAGTCAAGGCGCGCGGCGTTCTGCGATGCGGCGTCAGCGACGGCATCGCGGGCTTTTCACAGCAGGATGCGTCCGGGCACTGGTCGGGCATCGACGCGGACTTCTGCCGCGCGGTGGCCGCCGCGACGCTCGGCGACGCGAACAAGGTCGCCTTCGTTCCACTCAGGACGTCCGCGCGTTTTCCGGCGCTCAGGACGGGCCGCGTCGATCTGCTCGCGCGCAACACGACCTGGACGCTGCTGCGCGAAGGCACGCTCGCCGTGCAGTTCGCGGGCGTGCTGTTCTATGACGCTCAGGCGTTCATGGTGCCGGCGAAGAGCGGCATTCGCACGCTCGCGTCGCTCAGGGGCGCCACGGTCTGCGTGCAACGCGAGACCACGAGCGAAAGCAATCTCGCCGGCTATTCGAATGCGAACACGCTCGACCTGAAGCCGCTCGTGCTCGGCTCGGTGACGGAACTGGAGCACGCGTTCGTCTCCGGCCGATGCGGCGCCGTGACCGCCGATACCTCCCTGCTCGCCACGCTGCGCAGCCGCGCGCCGGGCGGCCCGTCGTCCATGACGATCCTGACCGAGCGAATCTCGAAGCAGCCGCACGCGCCCGCCGTGCGCGGCGACGATGACCGCTGGCTCGTCATCGTCCGCTGGGTGCTCTTCACGCTCATCACCGCCGAAGAAGTCGGCGTGACGCGGAGCAACGAAGCGGAGCGCGTCCGCGATCCGATCGTGGCCCGCGCGCTCGTGCCGGATGCGAGCGTCACCGCGACGCTCGGCATCGACCCCGGCTGGACGATTCGTGCGCTGAAAAGCGCCGGCAATTACGGAGAAATGTTCGACCGCAATCTCGGCACCGGAAGTCCGCTCAAACTCGAACGCGGACTGAACGAACTCTACCGACGCGGCGGCCTGATGTACGCGCCGCCGATGCAATAGCGCCCGCGCGAGCCCATCATGAGCGATTGGCAAATCTATCTCGTAGTCGGCGTGTTCTCGGCGGTGATCCTCGTGATCGCCTTCGATCTGATCGACATGGCCGTCGCCGCGCTCGTCGGTGCAAGCGTGCTGATCGCGCTCGGCATCATCGACGAGCAGGATCTGATCGCGACCGCGCGCACCGCGGCAGGACCGATCAGCCTGCTGTTCGGCGGCATGATCGTCGCGCGGATTCTTTCGACGACGGGTCTCTTCGATCTCGTCGGCGAATACTATCTGCGCGCGACTGCGGGCGGCGGCAAACGCTTCCTGCTTCTCTTGATCGTGATCGTCGCGCCGCTATGCGCCTTGCTTCCCAACGCGACGACGGTGATCCTGCTCGCGCCGATCATCGTTCGCGTCGCGCGCGCGCTCGAACTCGATATCGTGCCGCCGCTGATCCTCACCGCCCTGCTCAGCAACGCCGCCGGCCTGCTGACGCTCGTCGGCGATCCGGCGACGTTTCTCGTCGGCAGTTCGATCGGCATGAGCTTCGGCGAGTATCTGCGGCGCGCGAGCCTCGGTGGTCTGCTCGCGATCGTCGTCGTGATTCCGCTCTTGCCGATCCTCATGCGCGGCATCTGGCGCAGCGTCACGCCGCTACCGCCGCGCAGCCCGGGAACGAAGCTCAAGCGGCCCGTGTACGCGGCGCTCGCCGTCGTCGTGCTCGCGCTGATGATGGTCCTCTTCGTGCTCGGCGAAGAGTTGCCGACGCGCATTGTGCCACCCGTCGTCGCCGTGATCGCGAGTGCGCTCGCGCTGCTCGTCGCGTATGCGTTCAGGGTCGAGCCGACCGATCGCGTGCTGCGCGACGTCGACTGGAAGACGCTGCTGTTCCTCACCTGCATTTTCTGTCTCGTGCAGGGCATGGCCAAGACGGGACTGCTGCAAGTCATGTCGCTCAAGCTGTATGAAGTGTTCGGCACGCGACTCGCGCTCGTCGCGCTCGCCATGATCGGCGGCATCGGCCTGCTCTCTTCCGTGCTCGCGAACGTGCCGGTCGCGGCTGCGTCGATCGTGATGGTCAAGGGCTATCTCGTCACGGCGGAATTCGTGCCGGAGGCCGCGCTCTCCGACCAGTTCACGCAGTGGCCCGACGCGGTGATTCCGGTCTTCATCGGCATGATGTACGGCGCGACGCTCGGCGGCAACGCGACGCTCGTCGGCTCGGCGGCGAACATCGTGGCAGCGGGAATCTGCGCGCAGGAAGGCGCGCCGGTCAGCTTCGGGCGCTTTCTGCGCTATGGATTGCCGTTCACCTTATGTCAGCTTGCGATCACGGCGGTGTATGTGATCGTGCTCGGGCATGTTCTTCGCTGATCTTCGTAAGCGTCTGCATAAAGAATCGTTCGCTGCCCCATTCAGGAAATGGATACGCTGCATTCGAACATTTAATTTGTCGATAGCGCGCATCTCCGATATTTTGTATGTGTTCTGCCGGGTAAATTCGTCGCGCCTGTCATTCGCGTCCGGGAAAGCCGGACGACCAAGGCGTCGAAATCACGACGACGGCGTGAACCTAACGGAGACTTTCGTATGTCAAGCAACACGTACTACGCGCCGCACGGCGGTCATCCATCGCAGACCGAGCTGCTCACCGATCGCGCGATGTTCACTGAAGCGTATGCCGTCATTCCCAAAGGCGTGATGCGCGATATCGTCACGAGTCATCTGCCGTTCTGGGACAAGACGCGTCTCTGGGTGCTCGCGCGTCCGCTTACCGGATTCGCCGAGACGTTCTCGCAATACATCATGGAAGTGGCGCCGGGCGGCGGCAGCGAAAAGCCCGAACAGGACCCGAATGCCGAAGGCGTGCTGTTCGTCGTCGAAGGCGAGATCGAACTGACTTTGCAAGGCACCTTGCATGTTCTGCAGACAGGCGGGTATGCGTTCATTCCGCCCGGCACGAACTGGCAGTTGCGCAATCGTCATAAGGATGCGGCGCGTTTTCACTGGGTTCGCAAGCACTATGAAGCCGTCGATGGCGTGCCGCTTCCCGAAGCGTTCGTCACGAACGAGCAGGACATCGAGCCGATTCCGATGCCGGGCACCGAAGGCCGCTGGGTGACGACGCGTTTCGTCGATACCAGCGACATGCGTCACGACATGCACGTCAACATCGTTACGTTCCAGCCGGGCGGCGTGATTCCGTTCGCAGAAACGCACGTGATGGAGCACGGCCTGTATGTGCTCGAAGGCAAGGCGGTGTATCGGCTGAATCAGGACTGGGTCGAAGTCGAAGCCGGCGACTTCATGTGGCTGCGCGCATTCTGTCCGCAAGCCTGTTATGCGGGCGGACCGAGCCGCTTCCGCTATCTGCTGTACAAGGACGTGAACCGCCATATGAAGCTGACGCTCAACGCACCGCGTTGAGCGTCATGCGCGAGGCGGCGTCAGCACGCCGTCGCGCGCGACGATACGTCCGTTCGCAACGACGAGCTTGCGCACGGGCCGCGTCACGACCGCATGGGCGACGGTCTCGGCATCGACGAGCACGAGATCCGCGCGCGCGCCCACGCGCAGGCCGTAGTCCGCGAAACCGCAGCCGCGCGCTGCCGCATCGCTCACGCAATCGAACGCGATCGTGAGATCGTCGTCGCGCCGCAAGTCGTAGCGCATGCCGATCAGCATCGCGCGTTCGAGCATGTCGGGCACGCCGTACGGCGTCCATGTATCGCGGATGCCGTCGTTGCCGCCGAACATCGTGATGCCCTTCTCGCGGCATAGCTTGAGCGGCGGCACCGTGCACGAAGGCGGCGCGCTCGTCAGCAGCGCCACGCGCAAATCAGCGATGCGATCGAGCAGCACATCGCGCTCGCGCTCCGGCAGCGAGCCAAGACAAAAGCCGTGACTGACGACGACCTGTCCCTGCATGCCCGACGCTTGCACGCGATCCAGCAGCAGTTTCAGCGTGAACGCGCCGATCTCGCCCGGTTCGTGCAGATGGATGTCGATCGGCTTGCGATAGCGTTGCGCGAGCGCCAAGGTCGCGTTCAACGATGCGACCGGATCGCCGTCGATCAACGCGGGATCGAGCGCGCCGAGCACATCGGCGCCTTCTGCGAGCGCTTCGCCGAGCAGCTCGACGGTGCCCGGACGAATCAGCATGCCCGACTGCGGAAACGCGACGATCTGCATGTCGAGCGTATCGCGCATCGTCTGCCGTGTTGCGAGTACGCCTTCGAGATGGCGCAGGCGTGCGTCGGTGTCGATATCGACGTGCGTGCGCAGACGCGTCGTGCCCGCAGCCACGAATGCACGCGACAGCGCGAGCGATTGCGCGGCCGCATCGTGTCCCGATGTCCTGCGCCATTCGCGTTCGTTGCCGATGCGATCGGTGAGCAGCGGGCCGACTTCGTTGCGATACCACGGACGCCCCCAGTTGCTCTTATCGACATGCGTATGACCTTCGACGAAGCCCGGCAGCAGCAACGCGCCGCCGCCGTCTTCGATCTGCGCATCGCGTGGGGCGGCGGCATCTGCGCCGAGCGCGTCGATACGGCCATCGACGATGGATACGGAAACCCGTTGGCCATCGGCCAGGCGGACATTGCAGAGATAGAGAGAACGAGTCATGTCGGCGATATCGGTAAGCGGACGCACTGCCCTACCGGAACACTATCACGCGATTGCCAGCGCCCTTCGCGCGTGATAGAAGTCGATGTCCCATTCGAAGATCCATCGGGTCGATGAAACACCTTCCCAACGCACGCACGCCGCTGTTCGACCTCGACTTGCTGAAGGCCATCGTCATGGTGGCCGATTGCGGCACCTTCACCGCCGCATCCGCGCGGCTTCATTCGACGCAATCGACGATCAGCCAGAAGGTGCGCCGGCTCGAGGACATGGCGGGGCACAAGCTGCTCGAACGCGGCAGCGGCGATGTTCGCCCGACCGACGCCGGTGAAACCCTGCTCGCCTACGCGCGCCGCATGCTCGCGCTCAACGACGAAATGATCGAGGCGCTATCGGGCGCGAACGTCGGCGTGACGGTCCGGCTCGGCGTGCCGGAAGACTTCGTCGGCGGACCGACGACGCACATGCTCGCGGCCTTCAATCGCAAGCATCCGCAAGTGAAGCTCGAAGTGACGAGCGGACTGGTCCGCGATCTGAGCAACAGCTACGATCGCGGCGATCTCGATCTCGTCCTCGTGAAGCAGCGGCGCAATAGCCGCGAAGCCGTCGCGACATGGCCCGAGCAATTGCGATGGATCGACAGCGCGACGAATCCGTCGATTCAACTCGATCCGATTCCGCTCGTCGCGTTTCCGCCGCGCGGGCTGTATCGCGACGACATGACCCATGCGATCGAAAGCACCGGCCGACGCTGGCGGCTCGCGTTCATCTGTTCGAGTCTGAGCGGCATCCAGGCGGCCGTCGCCGATGGTCTGGGCATCAGCCTGCTTCCGGCGCGCGCCGTATCGCCGGATCACGTCGTGCTGACAGCGAAGAGCGGCTTGCCCGCCATCGAGACGATGGATATCGCGCTGCTGCATCGCCCGACTGCCGATGCCGTTGTGAAGGAACTCGCGCGGGCCTTGTCGCGCATGTTCGGGCCGCAGCGTCGTTGAGCGCGCGTTGTTCAAGGGGCGGGCGCGAAAGGACAGTTAGTTGCATGGCTAACTAACCCATCCTCGTTCGATGAGCGGCACGTCCCACGCCGGCTCCGGACCCAGCCGCTCGGCGAGAAATTCGACCAGCGCTTTCACCTTGAGCCCTTGCCGCTGCGTCGCGGGATAGACGGCTGCGAAGTTCATCGGAGAGAGCGCGTAGTCCGGCAGAATCGGCACGAGCGAGCCATTGAGCAGCGACGCGCTCGCGACGAGCGTCGGCAGGCACACCACGCCGCCGCCCGTCAGCGCGTAGTCGTGCAGCAAGTGCACCGAATTCGAACGCACGATGCCCGGCAGTTCTATTTCGACGACCTCGCTGCCGCGCGTCATCGTCCAGCGATTGCGCGACGGATAGCCCGAGTAAAGCGCCGTCCTGTGATCGAGCAGTTCGCGCGGATGCCGCGGCGCGCCATGTTCGTTCACGTAGGAAGGCGCGGCGCAAAAGAGCCGCCGGACGGTGAAGAGACGCCGCTCGATCAGCGATTCGGAGATCGCCGGAAAGATCTGGAACGCGACGTCGAAGCCCTCTTCGATCGGATCGACGACACGGTCGTTGACGATCACGTCGAGCTGGATGCCGGGATACCGTCGATTGAATTCGGCCAGCGATGCGCCGAAGTGACCCAGCGCGAAGCCCGGCAACATCTGAATGCGCAGCCGCCCGGTCGGTGTCGCGCGCAACTCGCGCATCTGGTCGGTCAATTCGTTGACGCGCCCCACCACTTCCGCGCAGTCCCGATAGAACGCCTCGCCGACATCGGATAGCCTGACGTGCCGCGTGCTGCGATGAAACAGCGGCACATTGAGGAATTTCTCCAACTGCTGAATGCGCGTGGTGACGACCGAACTGGCGACGCCGAGCTGCCGCGCCGCTTCCGCGAAGCTGCTGGTCTCCGCCACGCGCACGAAGGCCTCTATGCTGAGAAAACGATCCATGCTGGTCCCTTTCGAGCGTGTCCAGCATGTCAGTGTATCCGCAGCGCGCGTATGCGCTTACTCGGGCTGCTCGCCTCCGACGAGCCCCACGCCGCGCGCTTTTCCGCGCACGCGGGCGGGCGCGGTCTCTTCGAGCAGCAGGCTCACGCCGATGCCCAGAATCACCGCGCAAATCGGGAGCCAGAGAATATTCTGGATCCCGAATCGTGTAGCGACGAAACCCGCGATCGCGGGCGCCACGCCGCCGCCGAAGATCTCGCCCGCGCCGACGACGATGCCGATCGCCGTCGACACCATGCCGATCGGCGCCGCTTCCGTCGCGACCGGCCCGGACAGCAGCGAAACGAGGCCGAGCGTGAAGAACGACGCCACGAACAGCACGATGAACAGAACGAGCGGCTGCGCCCCGACGCCGCGAAACACGTACAGCATGACGGCCGTGCCCGCGAAACCGGCGATGCTCGCAAGCCGCCGTCCGACGAGATCGGAGAGTCCCGGCAACGCGAACTGGCCGACGAATCCGCCAAAGCCAATCGCCGATACGACGATGCCCATGCGCTGCGTGTCGAGCGCGAGATAGTCGGTGAGGTAAAGCGGCAGCATCGCGCCGAGCACGAAGACGCCCGTCATCGCGCAGAAGAGCGCGACCATCGCGACGGGAATGTTGCGGCTCTTCAGCACGTCGCGCCAGTTGCCCTTCGCGGCCTGCTGTTGCGCAGGCGCCGACGCCGGTTCGCGAATCACGAAGAACATCAGCACGCCGAGTATCAAGCCGGGAATGGACACGAGCGCGAACACCCAGCGCCACGGCACGACGTTGAGCAGTTGCGTCGCGATGATCGGCGAAAGCGCAAGCCCGAAGAGTGCGAATCCGCTTTGCTGCAGCCCGAGATTGAAGCCGCGCCGCTTCGGATGCGAGGCGTCGGCGGTCGCGGCGAAACTCGTCGGACAGAACGAGCCTTCGGCGACGCCCATCAGCGAGCGCACGGCGAGCAGGCTGGCGAGGCCGCCCGCGACGCCCGAAAATCCGGATAGCAGCGAAAACGCGATGATCGCGGGAATCAGCACTTTGCGACGTCCGATCTTGTCGGAGATGCCGCCCATCAGCGCGGCGAACACGCCCCACGACAGCCCCAGTATGCCGATGCAGTTGCCGACATCCTGCGCGGTGAGATGCAGGTCCTTCATCATTGCCGGAAAGAGCGGCGCGATCAGCCATCGATCGAGGCCGACAAGGCCGAATCCGAGCGCAAGCAGCGTCACGGCTTTCCATTCGTAGGACGTATCCCACCGGTTCGAGGTCATCTTTGTCTCCTGAGTCAGAATCGCGCGCCGCGTGGTTGAAATGCGGCATCGTCGACGCAACAGAGGGTGACTCAGACGCGCTTCGAAAAGAACGGGCGAACCGCCGAATGCGTCATTCGCGATTCGCAAACAATGGCGCGACTGCAGCGCTCGCCGAGCTGCGCGAAGCAGTTCGAGCGGATTTCCGCTCAACTAGGGATACTTCCGATAGACGCCCCGAACCGGAGGAAAACGCAACATGAAAACACTATCGATGATCCCGGCGCTCGCCATTGCGCTCGCCGGTTGTGCCGCAGGCGGCTCGCAGCCAGGCGCGCCGAATCTGAGCGCTGCGCAATGCCGCGATCTCACCGCGCTCAGAAACCACGCGCCGCTGACGCGCGAGCGCAATCTGAGCGAACTGGCCGCGCTCGAACGAGCGGGCTACGATCCGTCGAAATTTTTCGACCCGTACTATCCCGACGATCTGCATGCGGCGCAACGTCAGGTCGATATCTGGTACCGGACGGAATGCCCGGAGGCGCGGACGAATTGAGGCCAAAGGGCTGTCGATATAATGGCCCTTCCGTTCAACGAGGTTATCGCATGAAATCAGTCATCGCTCTGCTCGCCGCATCCGCCATCGCAACCACCGCGTTCGCCGCCAACACCACCGAGAAGCTGCCGTCGGGTGTCGTCGTCGAGCACCTCAAGCAAGGCACCGGCGCGCAACCCACCGCCGACGACACCGTGAGCGTCAACTATCGCGGCACGCTCGCCGACGGCACCGAATTCGACAGCTCGAGCAAGCACGGCGGCCCCGCGACCTTCCCGCTCAACCGCGTGATTCCGTGCTGGACGCAAGGCGTGCAGAAGATCAAGGTCGGCGGCAAGGCGAAGCTGACCTGCCCGGCCGCAACCGCCTACGGCAGCCGCGGCGTCGGCACGATTCCGCCGAACAGCGACCTGACGTTCGAAGTCGAACTGCTCGAGATCAAGAAGTAATCGAAGCACGCGCAATCGCGGGCGATGCGCTTTCTAAGCGGCCTCGTCCCGCAATTGCGCGAGCGATGCACGCTGCCTGCCGTTCGCGTCGAAGTTATCGTCGGCGAGCCAGCGTTCGAAGCCGCGCCGGATGCGCGGCCAATCCTTATCGATGATCGCGTACCACGCCGTATCGCGATTGCGTCCCTTGTAGACGATCGCCTGCCTGAAGATGCCTTCGAACTCGAAGCCGAGCCGAAGCGCCGTCTTGCGCGAAGGCGCGTTCAGGCTGTCGCACTTCCATTCGTAGCGCCTGTAGCCCAAATCGTCGAAAACATGGCGCATCAGCAGATATTGCGCTTCCGTCGATATGCGCGTCTGCTTGAGCAGGGGCGAGAACGTGACGCTGCCCATTTCGATGACGCCATGCACAGGCTCGATCCGCATCAGCGCGAGCGTGCCGACCGCCTTGCCGCTCGCCGAATCGATGACCGTGTAATGCAGCGGATCGGCGGACGCGGCGGCTTTCGCCAGATAGTCGCGAAAGGTTTCGAAATCCGCGAACGGCCCGACGAAAAGATAAGTCCAGTCGCTGCCGTCCGGCGCGCGGCCGTAGGCATCGAAGAGATCGGCCGCGTGGCGATCCAAGTCGAGCGGCTCGATGCGGCAATGCCTGCCGTCGATGCCGATGCGCGCCGGGCGCTCACGCGTTTTCCAGTCCGTTACCGCTTCGCCGATCGGCTGCTGATATTCGTTGGTTCTCGTCATGCGTGAAGCGCTCCGTTGCGTGAAAGGGCAACTCGCAGTCTAAAAGCTCGGCCATCGAAAATCGAGCGATTCTGAAATTTCGGAATGCGGCGCGTGCCGCGAACCTCGCCTTCGGAAAACTTCGCGCATCTGTTCGATCCGCTCGTCACGACCAAGCCGCGCGGACACGGACCGGCCTCGGGCTCGCGATCACGTCGCCCATCGTCGACGGATTCGGCGCGCGGATCGCGGCTGTCAATCGCGAAGAAGGTGGCGCACAATTCACCATCGCATTCGTGGCGGCGAACGGCCGGAGCATCGACAGTGCATGAAAGCATGAACGTTTCGACGCGCTGGACACGGTCATCGAGGAACTCAAACGCAAGGAGAAACGTGATGGTCGCAAGCAGAGAAAATGAGCCCGCCCGCACGAACAACCGCACGAGCAACCGCACGGCATCGGAGCGCAAGTCCGAGCGCGAGATGGTCATCACGCGAATCTTCGACGCGCCGCCGCGGCTCGTGTTCGAAGCGTGGACCACGCCCGAGCTTTTCCGGCAATGGTGGGTGCCGAAGTCGAGCGGTGCGACCCTGCTCTCGTGCGAACAGGACGTGCGTGTCGGCGGGCGCTATCGGCTGGCGTTCGCTCATCCCGAGGCATCGGCGCCCATGGCGTTCTTCGGCAGATACCTCGACGTGGTTCCGGATGCGCGCCTCGTCTGGACCAACGAGGAAAGCGACGATGGCGCCGTCACGACCGTGACCCTCGAAGAGAAAGATGGCAAGACGCTGCTCGTGATGCACGAGCTGTATCCGTCGAAGGAAGCGCTCGACGTCGCCATCGAGGGAATGGACGAAGCAATGCCCGAAACGTTCGAGCAACTGGACGAATTCCTGATTCAGCGCGGCGCGTTCCCCGGTAGGTCTTGATGAACGCAAATATGGCCCGATCAGCGCAAGCCGATCGGGCCATTTGTCATTTCGCGTGAAGTACGAGCGCGATCAGAACTGGTTCATCGTGTTGTCTTTCCCCGCCGCCTTCAAAGCCGCTTCGCCGCTGAAATACTCCTTGTGATCGTCGCCGATGTCCGAGCCGGACATGTTCTGGTGCTTCACGCACGCGATGCCCTGACGGATTTCCTTGCGCTGCACGCCCGCCACATAACCCAGCATGCCCTGGTCGCCGAAGTATTCCTTGGCGAGATTGTCGGTCGACAGCGCGGCCGTGTGATACGTCGGCAGCGTGATCAGATGATGGAAGATGCCCGCTTCGCGCGACGCGTCGGCCTGGAAGGTGCGGATCTTTTCATCGGCGAGCTGCGCGAGTTCGGTCTCATCGTATTCCACGCTCATCAACTGGGCGCGGTCGTAGGCCGAAACATCCTTGCCCGCGGCCTTCATCGCGTCGTACGCCTGCTGGCGGAAGTTCAGCGTCCAGTTGAACGACGGGCTGTTGTTGTACACCAGCTTGGCGTTCGGAATGACCTTGCGGATCTCGCTGACCATGCCGCCGATCTGCGCGATATGCGGTTTCTCGGTTTCGATCCACAGCAGGTCGGCGCCGTTCTGCAGCGCGGTGACGCAATCCAGCACGCAGCGCGCCTCGCCCGAGCCGGCACGGAACTGGAACAGGTTGCTCGGCAGGCGCTTGGGACGCAGCAGCTTGCCGTCGCGCTTGATGATGACGTCGCCATTGCCCAGTTCGTCCGCCGTCAGTTCTTCGCAATCGAGGAACGAATTGTATTGATCGCCCAGGTCGCCCGGTGTGCGCGTCACGGCAATCTGCTTGGTGAGGCCCGCGCCGAGCGAATCGGTACGCGCCACGATGATGCCGTCGTCGACACCGAGTTCCAGGAACGCGTAACGGATCGCGCGAATCTTGGCGAGGAAATCCTCGTGCGGCACGGTGACTTTCCCGTCCTGGTGACCGCACTGCTTCTCGTCGGACACCTGATTTTCGATCTGGATGCAGCACGCGCCCGCTTCGATGAACTGCTTGGCAAGCAGATACGTCGCTTCCGCGTTGCCGAAACCCGCGTCGATGTCGGCGATGATCGGCACGACGTGCGTCACGTGGTTGTCGATCTTTTCCTGAATGGCGGCCTTGGCAGCGCCTTCGGCCGCATCGAGCTGACGGAACAGGCCGCCGAGCTCACGCGCGTCGGCCTGGCGCAGGAACGTGTACAACTCGCGGATCAGCGCGCTGACCGAGGTTTTTTCGTGCATCGACTGATCCGGCAGCGGACCGAACTCGGAGCGCAGCGCGGCGACCATCCAGCCGGACAGATAAAGGTAACGGCGCTCGGTGCTGTTGAAGTGCTTCTTGATGGAGATCATCTTCTGCTGGCCGATGAATCCGTGCCAGCAACCGAGCGACTGCGTGTACTTCGACGGGTCGGCGTCGTAGGCGGCCATGTCGGCACGCATGATTTTCGCCGTGTACTTCGCGATGTCGAGGCCCGTCTTGAACTTGTTCTGCGCACGCATGCGCGCGGCATATTCGGGATTGATGGCACTCCACGCGCTGCCGTGATTCTCTTTCAAACCGGCAACTGCCTTGATGTCGTCTTGATACTGGGCCATGTGACTCTCCTAAGAACAAAGCGCGTTAGATGAATAGTCGAAGCGAAACCGCATGACTACATGGTAATGCCCTTTCTTCGCTGGCGAGCCAAGTCTTATATAAGACACAAGACAGTATTTATCGTTTCAAATCAACGAGATGGCCGATCGTTTTTGCGATGCAAAACACGCTTTCAAGCCGCGAAAAGTCAAAGCGCCGCACGCGCGACGCGTGTCCCGCGATGTGAAACGCGCTTTCGAAAAATGGATGCGTGCGGCGAGCCGCCGGGATCACTCGACCGCGGCCAGCGCCAGATCGATTCCCGATTGACGGATGCCCGTTGCGGCAGCCGGGGCGAGGCCATCGTCGGTGATGACCTGATCGAAGCTTTCGAGACTCGCTACCTTGTATAGCCCGACCGTGCCGTATTTCGAACTCGCGACCGTGAGCACGTTGCGCGAGGCGGCTTCCATCGCAGCGAGCTTGACTTCGACTTTCGGCGCGGAAGGCGTGGTCACGCCACGGCGCAAGTCCCACGAACTCGCCGAGATGAACGCGACGTCGAGCACGACCTGGCGCAGCGTCGCCGCCGCGAGCGTGCCGACGCTCGACAGGTTCCGGTGATCGAGCTGTCCGCCGATGTGTATGACGTTCACATGCGTCGCGCTGGCGAGTTCGCGCACGATCTGGAAGTCGTTGGTCACGACCGTCATGTCCGACAGCTCGACGATATGCGGCACGAACGACAGCATGGTCGTGCCGGCATCGAGATAGATCGACATGCCGGAGCGCAGACCTTCTGCGGCGCGGCGCGCGATGGCCTGCTTCTGCGGCTGTTCGACGACCGCCTTCGACTGATGGCTCGGCTCGCTGTTCAGATGACTCGCGATCCGCACGCCACCCGGCACCGTATAGACGAATCCGGCTTCCTCGAGTGCGGCGATATCGCGCCGCACCGTCATGTGCGAACAGTTGAACGATTCCATCAGCTGATGCACCGACAGCACCTTGTCCCGGCGCAACTGGCGCAGCATGGCCTCGCGCCGCTGATCGGGAATCAGCGGGACATCGGATGCATCGGGTTTGGCCTGGCTCGACATGAGAAAACCTTCATTAAGCGCCCCGGCGCGCGGGCTCGCCGGGGGTCGCTTATCTTAGCCGATGAACATGTTGATGAGCAGCACCCCCGCGAGCCCGACCAGCGACTGCACGCACAGCATCAGCGTCCACGTCCGCAGGGTCTGCGAGACCGTCAGCTGGAAATACTCCTTGAAAAGCCAGAAGCCGGAGTCGTTCACATGCGACAGCATCACCGCGCCGGATGCGGTCGCGAGCACCATCAGTTCCGGCGAGACGCCCGGATGCGACATAAGCAGCGGCGCGACGATGCCCGAAGCCGCCACCGTCGCGACCGTCGCCGAGCCGACGCACACGCGCAGCAGCGCGGCGATCACCCATGCCAGCACGAGCGGGCTCACGGCCCAGCTCGCCGTGTGCGTGACGATGATGGTGTCCAGATGGATCGATGTCAGCATCTGCTTGAAGCCGCCGCCCGCGCCGAGAATCAGCAGGATCGCCGAGAGCGGCGCGATGCCCTTGCCGATCATCTTCTGCATGTCCGCGAGCGGGAATCGCGCCTTGATGCCGAGCGCGAAGAACGCGAAGATCACCGCGGCAAGCAGCGACAGGATCGGATCGTTGAGCGACTGGAAGAACACGTATTGCCCGGTGCCCTTCGTGCTGTAGTCCATCCCGACGGTGCCCGCGAGCATCAGTCCGGGCGGAATCAGCAGGCACAGCACGGACAGCGCGAGCGACACGTCGGTGGCGTTCTCCGCATCGGTGCGCGTGCCGCCGGGGCCCTTCGAAAGATCGGGCGCCGGGCCGAAGCTGCGTCGCGCGAACGCGGTGAAGAGCGGACCGGTAATCACCGCCGCCGGAATCGCGATGATGAGACCGTAAAGCAGCGTGAGGCCGGTGTTGGCGTGATACGCGGTCACGGCGAGCGTCGGCGCCGGATGCGGCGGCAGCAGACCGTGCGACACGTAAAGGCCGGCGGCGAGCGGCAAGCCGATATACAGCAGATGGCTGCCGGTGCGCCGCGCGATCGTATAGACGAGCGGCGCGAGCATGATGAAGCTCACGTCGAACAGATGCGGCATGCCGATCAAGAGCGCCGCCGCGCAGACCGTCCACGGCGCGAGCCACAACGGCCGCTTGCCGACGAACGCATTCGCGATGCGGTCCGCGCCGCCCGTGCCGATCATGATGCCGCCCAGCACCGCGCCCAGACCCACGACCGGCCCGGTGCGCGCCAGCGCGCCGCCGAAGCCCTTCGTGAAGCTGTCGATCGCGTGCTCCGGCGTCACGCCCGCCGCGAGCCCGAGTCCGAGCGCGACCAGCGTCAGCGCGATGAACGGACTCAGCCTGTATCGCGCGATCAAAACGATCAGCACGACAATCGCGATCACGGCCATCGTGATCGTCCCGAATTCTCCCCGCATGGTGTCCCCTTCCTGATTCAGTGTTCGAATGATTTCGTCGTTATCGGAACGTGCGGCGCTCAGGCGCAGCCCGTCGTCCATGCGCTCAACAGCGCTTCGTCGGGGTTGTATAGATCGGCGATCGTGATGAGTTCGCCCGCCTTCACATCGCGTGCGAGCGTCGTGTGAGCCGCGAGATACAGCGGCGCGACATCGGCGGGGGCGTTCCTGCGATCGAGCAGTACGGCCTGCACGCCGGTCACGTCGTGATGATGGCCGCCCATGTGCAGCACCGTGCCCGCGGCGATATCCACGTTCGCGCGGCCCGCCAGCACGACGCATTGCGCCGGCTTCGCCGCGCCCGACGGACGCCCGTGCAGCACCGCGTCGAGCAGCGTGATCGGCGTCTCGACGCCCATGAAGTGATACGGCAGATACAGGCACGCGTAGCGGCCGTTGCGGCTCACGACGTGGCCCTTTTGCGCGAGCAGTTCCCACGTCGGCGCATCGAAGGTACGCACGACGACGAACACGCCGCCCGCGAAGCTCGCCTCGTCGGGACGGCGCAGCATGTTGAACACGTCGATGACGCCCGAGCGCGACAGCACGCCGCCGTCTTCGCGCAGCGCGTAGATGTCGGCAAGTTCGGTCGTGCGCGCGACCGGGTAATGCAGCAGTTCGACGTCGGACACGAGGTTCGTGTTCGTCGCGACGACGCTCATCTCGCAGTAATCCGCCGTCGCCGATGTCTTGCGGCCGCGCAGCGCTTCGCGGCGCGCGGCGAGCGTCGCGGGAATGTCGTCGCCGAGCGACATGAGGCCGGCGAGTTCCGGCGCTTCGAACGTCTGATCGAGCTGTGTGACCTTGCCGGTCGCATCGTCGAACACGAGGTCGTATTCGCTCGACTTGCCCGCCGCGACGACATCGAGCCCCAGCACGCGCGCCCACGTCACCCAGCCGATCAGGTTCGACGGCTGATCGCCGTCCGCCGTCGTGTAGACGACGCCCTGGCGCTGGGCGAGCCGCGCGAGCGACACGCCCGCGACCGAATCGACTTCCTTGCTCACCATCGCGACGTGGCGCTTCGCGATGAGCGCCGCGACCGCCACGCGATAGCCCACCGACGGATTGCCGGTCGCTTCGACGAGGATGTCGTACTGCGCCGAGGGGATCAGCGCGACGTCGGCGACGAGCGCGATCTTGCCGGCGTCGAGCGCGGCGACGCTCGCGGCATCGGCGCATTCGACGAGCGCGGCTTCATCGAAACCCAGCTCGATGCACATCGCGCGCAACCCGGCGACGTCGAGATCGCACAGGACCGCCGGAAAGAGGCGCGCCATCAGCCGCGTCTGCGCGAGCAGCGTGCGGGCGAAACCGCCCTTCGCGCCGGTCAGCGCGTAACGCACCGGCTGGCCCGCGTGCGCCGACGAAGCCGGGGAAAACAGAAGTTCGAAGTTCATCTTGGGATCCGCGCAAAAAAGCGTTGCCGACGCACGTTAGCCGGCGAACGGGGTGACAGGTCGCGGACACAGCCCGCGCCCAATGGAGCAGACGTTAACGCTCTTTATCATTACAGTCAATTTTTTTAACATCGATTAACACGGAATGTTCACTGCGCCGTACAATCGGCCGCCGGAGGGAACACCATGCAAACAAGCCATCGCCGTCCCGTTCTGGGATGCATCGCCGACGATTTCACCGGCGCCACCGACCTCGCCAGCACGCTGGTGCGCGGCGGCATGCGTACGATCCAGACCATCGGCGTGCCAGCATCCGCCGTGCTCGACGATGTCGACGCGCTCGTCGTCGCGCTCAAATCGCGCACCATCGCTGCGGACGACGCCATCGCGCAGTCGCTCGCCGCGCTCGACTGGCTGCGCGGCCAGGGCTGCCGTCGGTTTTTCTTCAAGTACTGCTCGACCTTCGATTCGACCGATGCGGGCAACATCGGACCGGTTGCCGAGGCGCTGCTCGATGCGCTCGCCGACGGCGGCAAAGGCGACTTCGCGATCGCCTGCCCGGCGTTTCCGGAGAACGGGCGCACCGTGTATCGCGGACATCTGTTCGTCGGCGACGCGCTGCTCAACGAATCCGGCATGGAGAACCATCCGCTCACGCCGATGCGCGATCCCAACCTCGTGCGCGTGCTGCAGCGTCAGTCGAAGTCGACAGTCGGCCTGATCGCGAGCGCGACGGTCGCGGCGGGCGCCGATGCCGTGCGCGACGCGATCGCGAAGCTGCGCGCCGACGGCGTGCGCCTCGCCATCGCCGATGCGCTCACCGATGCCGACCTGCGCACGCTCGGCGAAGCGTGCGCGGAGTTGCCGCTCGTCACGGGCGGCTCGGGCGTCGCCATCGGATTGCCGGAAAATTTCCGCCGCGCGGGACTGATCGAGCCGAACGACAAGGCCGCCGATCTTCCGGCCGTCAGCGGCCCGGCGCTCGTTCTGGCAGGCAGCGCGTCGAAGGCAACCAACGCGCAGGTCGCGGAATGGCTCGAGACGCGCCCCGCGTGCCGCATCGATCCGCGTGCGCTCGCGCGTGGCGAAGCCGTCGTCGAGGCAGCGCTCGCTTTCATCGATACGCACGCGACGCAGCCGGTGCTGGTCTATGCGACCGCCGCGCCCGACGAAGTGAGCGAAGTGCAACGCGAGCTGGGCGTCGCGGCGGCGGGCAAGCTCGTCGAGGATGCGCTCGCCGCCATCGCCCGCGAGGCGAAGGCGCGCGGCGTGCGCAAGTTCGTGGTGGCGGGCGGCGAGACCTCGGGCGCGGTGGTGCAGGCGCTCGGCGTCGACATGCTGCAGATCGGACCGCCGATCGATCCGGGCGTGCCCGTCACGGTCGCGCTCGGCGAGACGCCGCTCGTGCTCGCGCTCAAGTCGGGCAACTTCGGCGCACGCGATTTCTTCGCGAAGGCCCTGCGCTATGCCGAAGGAGAACGTTCGTGATGACCGACGCGAAATTGCGCGAGGAAATCTGCGCGGTCGGCGCGAGCCTCTATGCGCGCGGCTATACCGTGGGCAGCGCGGGCAATATCAGCGCGCGCTGCGACGATGGCTGGCTCATCACGCCGACCGACGCCTGTCTCGGGCGGCTCGATCCGGCGGACATCGCGAAGGTCGATGCGCAAGGCCGGCATGTGTCGGGCGCGCGGCCATCGAAGACGCTGGAACTGCATCGCCGAATCTACGAAAACAACGCCGACACGCGCGGCATCGTGCATACGCATTCCACTTCGCTCGTCGCGCTGACGCTCGCGGGCGTATGGAGCGATGAAGACGTGCTGCCGCCCATCACGCCGTACTACGTGATGAAGGTCGGGCATGTGCCGCTCGTGCGATACCGGCGTCCGGGCGACCCGCAGGTGGCCGCGGAAATCGCGCGGCGTGCGTCGTCCGTGCGGGCCGTATTGCTCGAACGGCTCGGGCCGGTAGTGTGGGAACGCAGCGTCTCGCACGCTTCGTATGCGCTCGAGGAACTCGAAGAAACCGCGCGTCTGTGGCTCATGACGACGCCGCGTCCCGCTCCGCTGGATCAGTCCGCCATCGCTGACTTGTGCGCGGCTTTTGGCGTGCGCTGGTAGCGGCGCAGCAAGCGAACCGGTGAGATGTGCGTTCGATCGTCGACAGAACGCCGTCGCGATCAGAACTTGTGCACCAGGCCGATCCCGATGCCGCGCGAGTCGCTGCCGGGCGCGACCGAAAGGGCCGAACGCTCATCCCTTGCCGAGCGGCGGCCGGCTCGGAAATCCCGCGAGATTGCTCAACTGGGCCAGCTCATTGGAAGCTTCGAGTAGCAGGACCGAATACTCGTGAATCTTCTCGGCGGTCAGCCGCACGCGCGGACCGGCCAGGCTGATCACGCCGACGCAGCGCGAGCCGCTGACCACAGGCACGGCCACCGCCGACATGCGCGGCGCAAACACCTCGTCGATCATCGCGTAGCCACGCACGCGCGCCGCGTGCAGGAAACCGAGTAGCGCCTTGAGCGTCGTCGGCGCATTGGGTCCGAACTCGTTCGGCTGCCCGAAGCCCTGCTTCAGCACGAGCGCGGCCGCGCGTTCGTCGGACATCGTCATGAGCCATGCGTGTCCGGTCGATGTGCACGAAAGCTGCGCTGCCTGGCCCATGTCGGGATCGTAGCGAAAGCCGGTGCGTTGCCCGTCCGCCTTCCCTACCCAGATGATCGCTTCACCGTCCACCAGCGACAGACGCGCCAGTTCGCCGGTCCGCGCGGCGACGCGTTCGATGATCGGCTGGGCGATATCCGCGATGCCCGTGAGACTCAGGAATTCCAGCCCGTTCGATGTCATCCGCATGGTCAGGATGTAGCGGCCCTGATCGGCCATCTGCCTGACATAGCCGCCTTCGACGAGCTCGACGAGCACGCGGTGGCATGTGCTGCGCGGCAAGCCGAGCGCATCGGCGATGGCCAAAAGGCCCGCGCCTTCGCCTTGCGACGCGAGAAAGTCGAGGACACGCAGACCGTTTTTCAGCGACATCGTTTGGCTATTTTCGTGATATGAAACGCAGTTCCGGTGCGGAACGCCTCGCTTTGGCAGCGCAAACAATAGCATCTGTTCGTCACCAGAAACGAACGTTTGAAGATACCGAAAATTCAGGAGACGTCATGTCAGTCATCGCTGACCCAAACATTGCCGCGAGCGAACGATCCGCACAGGCTCACTTGATGGCGCGTCGCGCGGTGGCGGGCGCAACCGTCGGTACGGCGCTGGAATGGTTCGACTTCGCGTTGTACGGCGTGGTCGCGGCCACGATCTTTCCCAAGCTGTTCTTCCCGTCCCTCGACCCGACCGCCTCACTGCTCGCATCGCTCGCGAGCTTCTGGGCCGGGCTTGCCGCGCGGCCCCTCGGCGCGGTGATCTGCGGCATGCTCGGCGATCGCTGGGGACGCCGCAACCTCATGCTGATAACGGTCTCGGTGATGGGCGCGTCGTCGTTCCTGATGGGACTGCTGCCCACTTATCAGCAAGTCGGCATCCTCGCGCCCACGTTGCTGGTCTCGTTGCGCATCGTTCAGGGTTTCGCGCTCGGCGGGGAATCGACGGGCGCGCAATTGATGGCCGTCGAACACGCATCCGCTTCGAAGCGCGGGCTGTATTCGGGCCTGCTCGGCATTTGCTCGCCGCTCAGCCAGATACTCGCCAATCTCGCGCTCTTCACGTTGTCCGCCTTGCTGCCGGCCGATGACTTCGAATCGTTCGGATGGAGAATCCCGTTCCTCGCGAGTTTCGTGCTCGTGCTGCTCGGCATCTATATCCGCATGAAGGTCAGCGAGACGCCGGCATTCGAGGCGCTCAGGAAGAAAGGCGAAGGCGCGCGCGCCGCGAATCCCCTCGGCGTCGTATTCAAGTTCCACTGGCGCACCGCGCTGCGCCTCACGCTGTTCTTCTGCGGCCCGGCTGCGCTGTTCTATCTGATCGTGGTGTTCTCGCTCAGCTATCTGACGAAGAACCTCGGCGTGCCCAAACAGACCGGCTTCATGCTGCTGATGGTCGCCAATGTCTGCGCCATCGTGGGCGCTCTGGCGGGCGGCTATCTGAGCGACCGGATCGGACGCAAGCGCGCGCTGATGATCGGCTCGTTCTGCACGCTGATCTGCTGCCTGATCTACTTTCCGATCCTCAATCAGCACTCCATCGCCATGACGATGGCCGTGATGGGCGCCTTCCTCGGCTTCACACAGTTCCAGAGCGGCATTCAGCCGGTGTGGTTCGCAGAATCGTTTCCGACCGAAGCGCGCTACACGGGCTCCGCGCTGTCCTACTCCGGCGCCAATCTGCTCACCGGCGGACCGATGCCGATCGTCGCGGTCGCGCTGCTCAATGCCTTTCACGGTTCACCGTGGGCCATCGTCGCTGTCTGCGGCTCGCTGAACCTGCTTTCCTTCCTCATGATCGCGACGTCGCGGGAAACCAAAGACACGTCCCTCGAACGCAGCGCTACCCACTGACACCATGGCTCGCAAACTCTACATTCTCAACGGCTCCAATCTGAACATGCTCGGCGCACGGGAGCCGCACATCTACGGGCATACGACGCTAAAGGACATCGAACAGAACTGTCTCGCGCTCGGCGAGACGCTCAAGTTCGACTGCGTATTCCGTCAGACCAACAGCGAAAGTCAACTGATCGACTGGATTCAGGAGGCGTTCTTGCAGGACGCCGCGCTGATCATCAACCCGGCAGGTTTTTCGTTCGGGCGGATTCCGGTGCTCGACGCGGTCAAGCTGATTCGCCGGCCGGTGGTGGAAGTGCACATCACGAACATTCATCGGCGCTCAGAGGAATATCGCCATTCGACGATCTCGGTGGCCGCCACCGCGGTCATCTGCGGAGCCGGCGCGAACGGCTACTTGCTCGCGATCCGCGCGGTCGACGACCTCTGGGGCGATCAAAGCTGAGTCTCGCAATACGCGGCCGCTGCGTCCGTCAACGCAAGGCCGCGCAATTCTTCCGGCGACGCCCAATGCACGGCGATGATCTCGCGATTATCGAGCCGCAATTCGGGCATCGCATCGAGATGCAGCTCGAAGAAATGCACGGTGTCGCGCCGCCCGTCCCATATGCCGCACGCGCTGCCCGCAGGGCGTAGCGGATGCGACGTGAGGCCGATCTCTTCTTCGAGTTCGCGCAGCGCCGCGGCATGAGGCGTCTCGCCCGGGTCGATACTTCCGCCGGGCAAGTTCCATTCGAGCCGATACGACGGCTTCACCAGGAGGAGCATCGATCCGACGTAGATCGCCACGAGCGCGCCTTCGTGCTCAGGCTGTCGAAGGCTCCACCACGCGCGCGCGAGCCGGAACGCGACGCGAAGCATCACGCGCCAGACAGAGTCGATCAGCGTGGCCGGCCGCGCCTGGTCGTGATTGCGCGTGGGGGCTCGCTCCTTTCGTTGCATCGTCAGAGAGTCTTTCCGTTTCGTTGCGTTCATGCGGCACAGTTTATCGCGCGTGCTCATGCAGCCTGAACCGCGTCACCGCGCAATCTGAACACCGCCACCGCGTCACGCAGCGACGCGGACTGTTCCGCCAGCGCGTGCGCGGCCGCGGACGCCTGCTCGACCAGCGCGGCATTCTGCTGCGTGACTTCGTCCATTTGCGTCACGGCCAGATTGACTTGCTCGATGCCGCTGCGCTGCTCTTCCGACGCCGCCGAAATCTCGCCGACGACGCCCGACACGCGTTGCACCGAACCGACGATATCGGCGATGATCGCGCCCGCATCGCGCACCAGCGCCGCGCCGGTTTCGACGCGCCCCGTCGACTGTTCGATCAGCACCTTGATCTCCTTCGCCGCCGACGCGCTGCGTTGCGCGAGCGAGCGGACTTCGGCCGCGACGACCGCAAAGCCGCGCCCTTCCTCGCCGGCGCGCGCTGCTTCCACGGCCGCGTTCAACGCGAGGATGTTGGTCTGGAACGCGATGGCATCGATGACGGCGATGATCTCGCTCACCTTGCCCGAGCTTTCGGAGATGCCTTGCATGGTCTCGATGACCTGCTCCATCGTGTCGCCACCGGACGCAGCGGTTTGCCATGCGGTTTGCGCGAGCGACGACGCAGCGGCCGCGTGCTCCGCGTTCTGCCGCACGGTCGCCGTGATTTCTTCCATGCTGGCCGCGGTTTCCTGCAGCGATGCGGCCTGTTCCTCGGTACGCGAGGACAGATCGAGATTGCCCGATGCGATCTGCGCGCTCGCGGTCGCGACGCCTTCCGCGTTATGACGCACCTGCCCGACCACCTTCGCGAGACTCGTCTGCATGTGCTTGAGCGCGACGAGCAGTTCCGCGATTTCGTCCTTGCCGCGCGCATCGAACTCGAGCGACAGATCGCCCGTTGCAACAGCCTGCGCGCAGCCCAGCGCACGATTGAGCGGACGCGACACGCTGCGGCTGAACACATATCCGCCGATGAGCGCGAGCGCCAGCACGACGAGCATCAACGCGATGCTCGCGAACGATGCCTGCCGCGCATCGGCGTCGGCTTGCGCGGAGACGCGGGCGCTGTCGGCGGCGATTTTCCTCGCGGCCTGTTCGAGCAGCTCGGCCGGTTCACGGTCGACGCCTGCAACTGCGCTATCCCCGGCAGATGCCTCGAATTCCGCCGACTTGAACGCTTCGAAGCCGCGCCGGTATCCCGTGCCCATCGCGAGGTGCGCGGACGCGAATCGCTCGATCAGATCGCGGCTTTCTCCTGCGGGCAGCGTGCGCTTGAGTTCGTCCGCGAGCTTGTTGACGGTGCGCTCGCGGGTTTCGAAAGCGCTCCAGTACTTCTGCAGCTTCTGCGGATCCTTGCCGCGCAGGAGCGTGTCCTTCCACTCCTGCACCTGCAGCTTGAACGTGACGAGCATCTCCGAAACCATGCGCTCGCTGGCGACGTTGGCCGCGACTTCGGTGCGGTACGCGTCGATGGAGCCGTTGAGCGCGAAAATGCCATAGAGGGCGCCGGCGAACATCAAAACGAGCGCGGCGGCGAATGCGAGGGGAATCTTGAGACTGAGTTTCATCGGGAAAGTGTGGATAGACGCTGCGAGCGCTTTGGGACGCGGATCGCTGGTTTATCGGCAACCCCGGCGGGAACTGGAGGGCGGCGAGCCCGAAAAACGCCATGAGCCGCCCGTTTGGGATCAGTTACGGACGGCCATTCCATCGACGAACCGGGCTATTCTGAAATGGCGCTTTGGCCCCCGCCTCGGCGCGCTCGCAACGCATGGCCCGCCCTCTCTCACGGCGGGCTTTTTCTCGTATCGGTGACAGATTGAGCAAAGAATTGACGGTAATCGACCGCCATATTCAAGACTGCAAGGGGATGATCGCCCGGCAGCAGACGCGCCTCGCAAAGCAAAGGCAACTCGGACGCGAAGATCAGTCTTCCGCGTATCTTCTACGCTGCCTGCAACATAACCTGCATGCACTGATCGGCGCGCGCGTCGCGTTTTGCTCTTCCGACGTGCGCGATTTGTCCCTTCCGTCCCTCTGATCACGATGCAAAGCGCCGTGAGCGCTTCATACGAGTCTCGCTCTCCACACGCCTGAGCATTTTTACGTCGTCTTCATGTGCGCGGGTTTATGCTGAAGTGCTTGCTTCGCCACGCGTCCATAAAGGAGTCGACATGGTCAGCGCGCTGTCAGCCTTCATCGCGCGATTGGGCTTCGCGAGAACCGCGCCGGGCCGCGTCGCGCCATTCGGCGAGAGCCGTCATGTGATGGTTCACGTAACCATCGACGCAAAACATGCCACGCCGCTGCGCCGCTCGCTCGTGCGCGACTGCGTGGGCGAACCGTGGACGATACGCGTCACGCCACTGCACGAACGCGATCGCGTCCGGCTCACGCTGATCCTGCCGCGAACGGCCCTCCACGGCGCGATCGATCGTCTGTCCGACGTCGCGCCATCGGCAAAAGTAAGCGGCTTGCTCGAAGTTCCGGACACGCCTTCCGATGCCTGGCGCAACCTCATGGAACGCAGCGTTTCGATCGGCGGTGATTCGGCGGCGCATATCGTCAAGCCGCGCGACGAACCGACTTCGCTATCCGGCCTGCTGACGCCGGAGCACATATTGCTCGGCGCGGATATCGCGAATCGGGACGCGCTTTTCAGCACGATCGGGCGCTTCGTCGACCATCGATATGGATTCGCGGCGGATCAAGTCACGTCATGCCTCGCGGCCCGCGAGGCGCTCGGTTCGACCGCGCTTGGCGAAGGCGTTGCCGTCCCGCACGGACAACTCGAAGAAGTGAATCAGGCGATGGCGCTGTATATCCGCCCCGCAGCGCCGATTCCCTACGCCGCGCCCGATGGAAAGCCGGTGACGGATGTGATCGCCCTCTTCGTTCCCGAGCGCGTGAGCATGACGCATCTGCATTTGCTCGGTGAAGTCGCGGAGCACTTTTGCGATCATCGGTTCCGCGAGCAACTTCATTTCTGCCGCAATGCGACTGCGGTATGCAGGCTTTTCGCGGATTTCCCCGTCAGCGGACCCGCGCGAAGCGCGACGTAATTTATTTCGCCATCCTACTTTGTTTTCGCCTGCGGAACTTCGATCGGCTTTACTTCGACGGGTGCGGTGCCATCCTTTTTGATCCCGAGCTTGTCCGCCGTCTTCGGCGATACATCGACGATCCGGTTCTTCGCATAAGGACCGCGGTCCTTGATCTCGACGACATCGCTGTTGCCGTTCTCGAGATTCGTGACGCGCGCCTTGGTGCCGAGCGGAAGGGTCTTGCTCGCGGCCGCGTTGGACTGCGGATCCATGTGTGTGCCATCGGCCATTTTTTTCTTGTAGAACTTGCGGCCGTAGTACGAAGCCTCGCCCTTGCGCGGCTTGCCTGAGCGATCGATCCCGCCTGCATGCGCGGCCTTCGCCTTGGCGTGATGACGATGATGATTCGGCGATGCCGTCTCGTGCGCCGCATAAGCGCTGCTCAAACACGTCGACATCAACACATATACGAATGCCCGAAGCCGCTTCATGTTCTTATCCTCTCGAATCCGATGTCCCGACTTTGCATCGGCGTAGCAGACTTCAAACCGTTTCCCTCTGCGCAATACGCTTGTATAGTGCGAGAGCCCACGATACTGTCGATGAGAGGAACCGTATGAATCAGAAGAACAAGAGGCGTCTTTTGCTCACCGGCGGCATGGCGGCGGCGGCGCTGTGCATTGCCGGATGCACGACCACGGGTCCGTCGTCCGGCGAAACCGCAGCCGGCACGGCCGATCGCGATCGCGCCATCGACGCCGCCGTCGATGCGACGCTGCAACGGTTATATGTTTCCGTGAACGGCTCGCGCGAACTCGTGAGCAAAGCGCGCGGCGTGCTCGTTTTTCCTCGCGTGATCGCGGCGGGCTTCTGGTTCGGCGCGCAATATGGCGAAGGCGCATTGCGTATCGATGGCCGCACCGACGGCTACTACAGCACGGCGGGCGGCTCGTTCGGCTTGCAGATTGGCGCGCAATCGAAAGCGATCATCTATGTGTTCCTGACCGACGATGCGCTCGCGCAATTCCGTCGGCGCGACGGCTGGGCGGCCGGCACCGATGCGACCGTCGCGGTCGCCAGGCTCGGCGCGAACGGCCAGCTCGATACGACCACGGCCACCAATCCCGTCGAGGTCTTCGTGCTGACGAATGCCGGTCTCATGGCCGGTGTGTCGCTCGAAGGCACGAAGGTCAGCCGGCTGAGTCCGTAACCGCGCTCACAGATCCTTCACCAGACGAAGTGCGTCATAGATCGCGGCGTGCGTGTTGCGCGCCGATACCGCATCGCCGATTCTGAAAAGCTGGAACTGTCCTTCGGGATTCGTCTCTCCGCTCTGCGGCCTGCCGTCGATGAGTTCGTCGTAATTCACCGCGCCGCGGTTTTTCGATAGCGGCTTGAGCTCGAAGTAAAGCTCGTCCATCGGAATCGTGCCGTGATTGACGACGATCTGATCGTGACGCTGCTCCTTCGTCACGCCGCCGTAATCGCTGCCGATGGTCGCCACCAGTTCACCGCCCTCGCGACGCACCGATTCCAGCCGGAACGTCACCGTGAAGGTGGTCGCGAGCTTTTGCAGCGAGCGCATGTAGGGCACGAGATTCATGCTCATGACTTCGGGCGAGAACGAGCGGTCGGGCGTCATCACTTCCACCTTGCCGCCCGCCTGCGCGATCGTTTCGGCAGCCTGAAGCGCGGCGTGATCGCCGGCATCGTCGAAGATGAGCACGTTCGCGCCGGGCTTCACGTCGCCGGAAATGATGTCCCACGACGAGACCACATGCTCGTTGCCTTCGCTGCAAACCTCCGTGTGCGGCATGCCGCCGGTCGCGACGATCACTACATCGGGTTGCGCCGCGAGCACCGTTTCCTTATCCGCCCACGTATTGAACTTGAACCGCACGCCGAGCTTTTCGCACTGCGCCATGCGCCAGTCGATGATGCCCATCATCTCCTTGCGGCGGACGTTCTGCGCGGTGAGACGAATCTGGCCGCCGGGATCGTTCATCGCTTCGAGCACGACGACGTCATGCCCGCGCTCGCCCGCGACGCGCGCCGCTTCGAGTCCCGCCGGCCCCGCGCCGACGATGACGATCCTGCGCTTCGTCGCGGCCGGCGCGATGGTGTGCGGCATCTCGAGTTCGCGGCCCGTCGCGGCATTGTGGATGCACAGCGCCATGCCGCCCTGATAGATGCGATCGAGACAATAGTTCGCGCCCACGCACGGACGGATGTCGTCCTCCCTGCGCTCGATGATCTTGCGCACGATATGCGGATCGGTCATGTGCGCGCGCGTCATGCCGACCATGTCGAGCTTGCCGGCTTCGATCGCATAGCGCGCCGTGGCGACGTCCTGAATGCGCCCGGCATGAAACGTCGGAAAGTCCGTCGCCCGCCTGATCTCGCCCGCGAACTCCAGATGCGGCGCGCTCTTCATGCCCATGATCGGGATTACGTCGGTCAGGGCGGCATCCGTTTCCAGATGCCCGCGAATGACGTTGAGAAAATCGACGAGACCGCTGTTCTTGAGGCGCATCGAAATCTCGATGCCCTCTTCCTTCGTGATGCCGCCCGCGAGCATTTCATCGGCCGTATAGCGAAGGCCGACGAGAAAGCGCTCCCCGACGCGCTCGCGAATCGCGCGCAACACATCGAATGTGAAGCGCATGCGGTTATCGAGCGAACCGCCATATGGACCTTCGAGCGTATTCGTCAGAGGCGACCAGAACTGGTCCATCAAATGACCATACGATTCGATCTCCATCCCGTCGAGCCCGGCTGCTTTCATGCGCTCGGCGGCATCCGCGAAATCGCGCACGATGCGTTCGATGTCCCAGTCTTCCAGCTTCTTCGGGAAGGTCCTGTGCGCAGGCTCGCGGCAATGCGAAGGCGACACCGCGGGCAGCCAGTCGCCCGTGTCCCAGCGCGTGCGCCGGCCCAGATGCGTCAGCTGGATCATCACCTTCGCGCCGTGCTCGTGACATTCGTCGACGAGATCCTTCATCCACGGCACCACTTCGTCCTTGTACGCGAGGATGTTGTTGAAGACCGGCGGACTGTCCTTCGAAACCGCTGCGGAGCCGGCTGTCATCGTCAACGCGATTCCCGCTTTCGCCCTTTCGACGTGATACGCCCGATAACGCTCCTTCGGCATCCCGTCGTCGGCGTAAGCCGGTTCATGCGAGGTCGTCATGATCCGGTTTCGAAACGTGAGATGTTTCAGCGTATAGGGCTGCAGCAGCGGATCCGTGGACATGAGCGCCTCTTCGAAGCAAGTGGGAACGAACGCCGGTTGTGAATCAAGCGTAGAAGCTCTGTACACATGTGTCAAGTAGAGAGACAATGGTGTACAGCGGAACGCATACAGGAAAAAACGAAATGGATCAGACCCTCGACGCGGTGCGCGGCTCCGCCGACATGTGGCTGGACGCGGCGTACGAAGGGCTTCTCGAAGGAGGCGTGGATGCGGTCCGCATACTTCCGCTCGCAAAGAAGCTGAATCTTTCGCGCACGAGTTTTTACTGGTTCTTCAAGGACCGCGAGGAACTGCTTGCCGCGTTGCTCGGCCGATGGAAGCAGAAGAACACCGGCCACTGGATCGAACGAACCGAGGCATACGCGGACAGCGTGTGCGAAGCGATGCTCAACGTCTTCGACTGCTGGTTCGACGATTCGCTCTTCGACTCGCGCTTCGAAGCCGCGATGCGCAGTTGGTCGCAGCAATCGCAGGAGATCGCGGAGCAGATGGCGCAGGACGATGCGCAACGCATCGCGGCATTGACGGCGCTGTTCGTGCGCTTCGACTATGAACCGCGCGCCGCCGACGTCCGCGCGCGCGTCGCGTATTACACGCAGGCCGGCTATGTGTCGATGAAGCTCCACGAAGACATGGCGGTGCGCATGTCGCGCATTCCGGAATACGTCGAAGTTTTCACCGGCGTGCGGCCGCAGCAACACGAGCTTCAGCGCTTTTACTCGCGGCGCAACTTCGAGTTCGAGTGAGCGGCCGCTTATTGCCGCTTATTGCAGCTTATTGCCGCCTGAGGCCAATCCCTTGGCGGAATCGGTCAGGTGCGACGTGAGTCCGATCGCCCGGCATAGGCTTGTGCGGAACATTCAGTCCGCGTGCAGCCGGTCTATTCCGCCTTTGGGGCCATCATGTACAAAATCCTCAGTCCGATTGGAACCGAGATAGAAATTCCGGAAACGGTCGAAGAAAATTCGGCCACGTTCGACCTGACCGACCTCGCTGGCGCAAAGCAATACTACGAGGAAAACGGCTATGTGGTCGTGCGCCGCGTCGTGGACGGGGCCGCGTGCGATTCGATCCGCAATGCATTCGATAAAACGGTCAAGCAGTACCCCGGATACATCTACCGGCAGGCCACTGCGAATCCGGAAAAAAACCGGATCAACGAATACGGCTTCGTGATGAATCCGCTGCTCAACCTTCAGTCGCTCGGCGACGTAGCGTTCGCGCCGCTCAAGAATCTCGCGGTGAAGGCGTTCGCGAGCACGCCTGTCAAAGCCATTACACGCGAGATTTTTTCGGAAGAAGGCAAGCTCGTGCAGAGCATGTATTTCGAAGGCAACGCGGAGACGTGGCCGCATCAGGACACGTATTACCTCGATAGCGAACTGATCGGCACGATGGTCGGATGCTGGTACGCGCTCGAAGATATCGACGCGGGAGCCGGGCGTTTCTTCGTCGTGCCGCAAAGTCATCGCATCGACATGGTGAAGAACGGAAAAAACTTCGACGTCGCGTTCAATCACGGCCAGTACAAGGAACTGGTCAAGAAGATCCTCTCCGAACAACGGCTCGAATTTCGCGTGCCATTCCTGCAAAAGGGCGACGTGCTTCTATGGAATTCGAAAACGATTCACGGCAGTCTGCGCACGACGCGTCCGCAATTTTCGCGCAGCTCTCTGACGTCGCATTTCATTCCGGTTTCTCACCGCTTCCTGCAGTTCCAGTCGAAGATCAAGCCGCTGAATCTGCGCGAGTTCAACGGCATGGCGTTCAATTGCCCGAAGGACATGGAGCGGTTATCGAGCCGCGTCGTGCTGGGCATCGAAACGACCTTTCCCAAGACATTCCAGATGGCAAAGAAACTGGCCATCAAGGCGCTCGTGAAATGAGATTCGCTCGAGTCATTCGATAGCGAGCGGATGCCAGACGACATCGTCACGCCGCCTTTGCGTCATCGGGACGTTCCGCCAGAAGCTCGCGCATCGCGTTGAGCGCGGCCGAAAAATGCCCTTTGCGCCAGACGAGCAAGGTGTCGATGCGACCGAATTCGCCCATCGGATGCAGATCCACTTCGTCATCCAGACGCGCGAGTTCGAGCACCGAGCGCGGCGCCACCGCGACGCCCGCACCGGCCGCCACGCACGCGACGATCGCGTGATACGAACCCAGTTCCAGCACCCGCGCGGGACGGATGCCCTGCTGCTCGTACCAGCGCGTCGCGTATGAGCGATACGCGCAGCCACGCTCGAACGCGATGAGCGTGAGGCCGGCGCTCGCCTGCGCCATCGTCGACGGATGCTGCCCGCGCGGCGTGACGAGCGTCAGTTCCTCCTCGAACACTGGCACGGACTCGAATTGCTCGGCGGGCAGCGTGTCGGGCTCGATCGGCCGCGCCATCACCGCCGCGTCGACTTCGAACGCACGCACGCTGTCGATGAGCGCGCGCGTCACGCCCGTCGTCAGTTCGAGCGTGACCTGCGGCCAGCGCTGGTGATACGCGGCCAGCACGCGCGGCAGACGGCTCGCGGCGGTGCTCTCCATCGTCCCGAGCCGCAGCCGCCCCTGCGGACGATTCTCGCTGACCGCATGACGCGCCTCCTCCGCGAGCGCGAGCAGACGTTCGGCATACGGCAGCAGGGTTTCGCCGGCGGGCGTCAGCACGAGACGGCGGCCATCGCGGATGAAGAGATCGGTGCCGAGCGTCTCCTCCAGTTGACGGATGCGCGTCGTCACGTTCGACTGCACGCGATTGAGCTTCGCGGCCGCGCGCGTCACGCCGTTTTCGCGCACGACGGCCCTGAAAATGTTCAATGCAGACAAATCCATGATCTTTTCCGAAGATTGATCTCATCTCGATTATTCATTTTTCAAGATGGATCGGTCAAGCTACGATGGGGTTTATCCCTTCTTCGCCGACCGACTCATGGCCTCGCACGCTCACGCTTCGCCGCTGCCCGCGCATCACGCCCGAAACGCCGCGCTCGCGTGCGCCGTCGTGCTGGCGGTGGCGCTCGGCGTCGGCCGGTTCGCCTTCACGCCGCTCCTCCCGCTGATGCTCAACAGCGGCGCGCTCGATATCCGGCACGGCGGCTGGCTCGCATCGGCCAATTACGCCGGCTATCTGATCGGCGCGTTGTCGTGCGCGGCGATCCGCATCGATCACGCGCGCATGGTGCGTCTCGCGCTCGCGTGGACCATCGCGCTGACGCTCGCGATGGGCATCATCCATCTCTTCTGGATGTGGGCCGCGATACGTTTCGCGGCGGGCGTCGTCAGCGCGTGGGCCTTCGTGTTCGCGTCGCAATGGGGATTGCGCCGGCTCGCGGAACTCGATGCGCACGGTCTCGCCGGCGTCATCTACGCGGGGCCGGGCGTGGGCATCGTCGCGACCGGTTTGCTCGGCGCGGCCGCCGCGGCGCTCGGCGTGCCCGCGCCATCGGTATGGATCGGATTCGCGCTCTGCTCGGCGGTGGCGGGCGTGTTCGTGTGGCAGGCGTTCGCGCATCGGGCGCCGGTCGCGCGCAGCCCGGCGCATGCCGCCAAAAGCGTGGCGAACGCATCGGCGCGCGTCGATTCGATCGGGCTCGTCGGCCTTTACGGTCTCGCGGGATTCGGCTACATCATCACCGCGACGTTTCTGCCCGTCATCGCGCGACAGGCCTTGCCGGGCTCGCCGTGGCCCGATCTCTTCTGGCCTGCCTTCGGACTGGCGCTGATCGCCGGCGCGCTGGTCGCCGCGCGGCTGCCGCTGTCGTGGGACAACCGGCTGCTTTGCGCTGCGTGCTATCTGATTCAGGCGCTCGGCATCTTGCTCGGCATCGTGTTTCCGAGCGCGCTCGGCTTCGGCATCGGCAGTCTGCTGCTGGGCTTGCCGTTCACCGCCATCACCCTGTTCGCGATGCGCGAAGCGCGCCGTCTGCGTGGCGAAGCCGCAGCCGGATTGATGGGACACGCGACCGCCTCATACGGGCTCGGTCAGATCGCGGGACCGCTCGTCGCCGCACCGATCGCCGCGCACACCGGATCGTTTTCCATCGCGCTGTGGATCGCGGTCGCGGCGCTCGGATTCGGCGCGGCCGGATTGACGTGGCTCGGAATGCGCAACAAGGCAAGCGCCGCGTAAGCAACAGGATCGTCCTATCCGCGCGCGCGGGCCGCGTGTCACAGTGGCGGGCATCCTCTGACGTGGAGCATGCCGTGTCCGCTGCCGAAACATCCACTCTGCTGTATCGCCCTTTCACCGCCGATGACATCGCCGCCGCTCACGCGCTTTCGGTCGAAGTCAAATGGCCGCATCGCGCCGACGACTGGCGCTTCGTGCTCGACGCCGGCGCGGGCTTCATCGCGCAGGAAGGCGAGCGTGTCGTCGGCACCGCGCTGTGCTGGAAGTACGGCGACGATGGCGGATCGCTCGGCATGGTGATCGTCGCGCCGGACTGCCAGGGCAAAGGCATCGGCCGCAAGCTGATGGAACTGCTGCTCGAAGCGCTCGGCAAGCGCATCACCGTGCTGCACGCGACGCCCGCAGGCGAGCCGCTTTACGCGAAGCTCGGGTTCGCGCGCATCGGTGCGATTCATCAGCATCAATCCGCCGATTTCGCCGTGCCGCGCATCGATCTCGCGCAAGGCGAGCGCCTGCGTGCAATCGATCCGCGCGATACGAATGCACTCGTCGCGCTTGCATCGCGCGCAAGCGGACTCGATCGAAGCGCGCTCCTGCCTGCGCTGCTGAAAGTTGCCGACGGCATCGTGCTCGAACGCGACGGCGAAGTGCTGGGCTTCGCGCTGATCCGCGAATTCGGGCGCGGCCATGCAATCGGTCCGGTGGTTTCCGTCACCGCCGACGCGCAGCACGCGCGCCGCGCGCAAGCGCTCATCGCCCATTGGCTCGCGCATGACGAAGGCAAGTTCACGCGCATCGACACGCCCGATGAAAGCGGCTTGTCGGCGTGGCTCGAAAGCATCGGCATGAAGCGCGTCGATACCGTCATCAAGATGGCGCGCAATGGCACGCCGCCGCATGACGCATCGGTAGCGCAGTTTGCGATCATCAACCAGGCGCTGGGTTGAACACGATGACGATCCTCTATAAAGCCGATCCCGAACGCGGCAAGCAATGGGCCACGCACTTCGCGCTGAAAGCGCCCGACGTGCCGTTTCGCGTATGGCCCGATATCGGCGATGCCAATGCCGTGCGCTATCTCGCCGCGTGGCAGCCGCCCGCGGATGTCATGCAGACATTCCCCAATCTCGACGTGATCTTCTCGGTCGGCGCGGGCATCGATCAGTTCGACCTGTCCGGCGTGCCGCCGCATGTCGCGGTCGTGCGGATGACGGAGCCGGGCATCGTCGAAGGCATGGTCGAGTATGTGACGCAAGCCGTGCTCACGATTCATCGCGATCTTTTCGATTACGCCGCGCAGCAACGCGAGCGCGTGTGGCGCGAGATGCCGGTGCGCGCGGCTTCGACGCGGCGCGTCGGCGTGCTCGGTCTCGGCATGCTCGGCACCGCCGTGCTGAACACGCTGCGTGCGTTCGGCTTCGATTGCGCGGGCTGGAGCCGTTCGCCGCATGAGATCGAAGGCGTCGAATGTCATGCGGGCGCGGCATCGCTCGATGCGTTTCTCGCGCGCACCGATATCCTCGTGTGCCTGCTGCCGCTCACGGATGCGACGCGCGGGCTTATCGGCAAACGCGTGTTCGAGACCTTGCCGAAGGGCGCATCGTTCATCAATGTCGGACGCGGTCCGCATGTGATCCAGCAGGATCTGCTCGATGCGCTCGATAGCGGGCATCTGAACGCCGCGATTCTCGACGTCACCGATCCCGAGCCCTTGCCGCGCGAGCATCCTTTCTGGACGCACCCGCGTGTGCGTCTCACGCCGCATATCGCGAGCGCCACGCGGCCCGAAACCGCCGTCGAAATGGTGTTGGAGAACTTGCGCCGTCATCGCGCGGGCGAGCGCATGATCGGCGAAATCGACCGCACGCGCGGCTATTGAATCGTCGGGCAAAGACCGCGAAGGCCGCAGCAGAAAATGCTGCGCGCCCCCCGCAAAACGCTGCGGATTCGCTTTTTGGCGATTTTTTTGGCGATGCACGCGATGCGGCTCTGCCGATAGTATGAAACGGTCAAGAGCCATTCCGCCCCCTTCGCGAAGAGAGAGCCGCATCATGTCGATCAAGTCGCTTGTCGAGTCCGACCGTAAGCATCTGATTCATCCAGTCGTCAGTTATCGCGCGCATGAAGCGCGCGGCGTCACCGTGCTCGATTCCGCCGATGGCGTGTTCCTGCGCGACATCGAAGGCCGCGAACTGCTCGATGCGTTCTCCGGCCTGTGGTGCGTGAACACGGGTTATGGACACGCGAGCATCGTCGAGGCCGCCGCGAAGCAGATGGCGAAACTGCCCTACGCCACGGGCTATTTTCATTTCGGCTCGGAGCCTGCCATCGAACTCGCCGCGAAGCTCGTCGAGCTCGCGCCTGCTTCGCTGCAACATGTGTACTTCACGCTCGGCGGCTCCGATGCCGTCGATTCCGCGCTGCGCTTCATCACGCACTACTACAACGCGACGGGCCGTCCGTCGAAGAAGCATTTCATCGCGCTGCAACGCGGCTATCACGGATCGTCGTCGATCGGCGCGGGCATGACCGCGTTGCCTGCGTTCCATCGCAACTTCGATTTGCCGCTGCCGACGCAGCATCACATTCTTTCGCCGTACGCGTACCGCAACGATTACGCCGATGACGCCGCGCTCATCGCCGCTTCGGTGCAAGCGCTCGAAGCCAAGGTCGCGGAACTCGGCGCAGACAACGTCGCCGCATTCTTCTGCGAGCCGATTCAAGGCTCGGGCGGCGTGATCGTGCCGCCCAAAGGCTGGCTGAAGGCGATGCGCGAAGCGTGCCGCAAGCTCGATATCCTCTTCGTCGCGGATGAAGTCATCACGGGCTTCGGCCGCACTGGCCCGCTCTTCGCGTGCGAAGGCGAAGGCGTCGAGCCCGATCTGATGACGGTCGCGAAGGGACTCACCGCGGGTTATGCGCCGATGGGCGCGGTCCTCATGTCCGATGCGGTCTACCAGGGCATCGCGGATGGCGGAGATGTGTCGGCGGTCATCGGTCATGGACATACGTATTCGGCGCATCCGGTGAGCGCAGCGATCGGCCTCGAAGTGATGCGGCTGTATCACGAAGGCGGCCTGCTCGCGAATGCGCAGTCGCTGGCGCCGCGTTTCGCGCAAGGGCTCGATGCGTTGCTCGATCATCCGCTCGTCGGCGATTCGCGGCATCGCGGCTTGCTCGGCGCGCTCGAACTCGTCGCCGATAAAAACAGCAAGCGCGGCTTCGATGCATCGCTCAAGCTGCCCGACCGCATTGCCGCCGCAGCTTATGCAAACGGCCTCGTGTTCCGCGCATTCGGCGATAACATTCTCGGCTTCGCGCCCGCGCTTTGTTATACCGAAGCGAACTTCGACATGCTGTTCGAGCGCCTCACGAAGACACTCGACGATGTACTCGCGCAAAGCGACGTGCGCGATGCATTGAAAGGCGCATCGGGCTTTAGTTCGCGCGCGGCTGCGTGATAACATCGACCGACCGCCGACATGCGAGACCGAACCCGCCGCGATGAGCACCGACAGCAAGCTGGACCGAATCGATCTGCGTATCCTCTCGCAATTGCAGAAGCGCGGGCGCATCACGAACGTGGAACTCGCCGATGCGGTCGGCCTCTCGCCCAGCCCTTGCCTGATTCGCGTGAAACGGCTGGAAAAGGCGGGTTATATCGTCGGTTATGGCGCGCAGATTCAGCTCGAAAAGCTCGGCGACGTGCAGGTGGTCTTCACCGAAGTCACGCTCGCCGATCATCGCCGCGAAGACTTCATCAACTTCGTGAATGCCGTGAAGGATGTCGACGAGATCGTCGAATGTCATCTCGCGAGCGGCGGTTACGACTATCTGCTCAAGTTCGTCACGCGCAGCGTGAGTCACTATCAAAGTATTATCGAAGGGCTGCTGGAGCGCGGCATCGGCATCGAGAAGTACTTCAGCTACGTCATCATCAAGACGTCGTTCGTGAAGACGCATTACCCGCTCGAAACGCTCTTCTCGCAGAACCATCACTGAGGCGCGCGCCTCTCATTCTCATGCATTCAACGGACGCACGCGCTTTATGCACGTGCGTGCTTTTTATCGTCGATCATTTTCACGCGGAGTAGCACATGTCCAGCAAATATCGTATTGCCGTGATTCCGGGCGACGGCATCGGCAAGGAAGTGATGCCCGAAGCAGTGCGCGCGCTCGACGCGGTGAGCAAGCGCTTCGGTATCGAACTGGAGTACCGGCATATCGAATGGGCAAGTTGCGATTACTACGCGCAGCACGGCCAGATGATGCCGGACGACTGGAAGGCGCAGTTGCAAGATGCCGATGCGATCCTGTTCGGCGCGGTCGGCTGGCCCGATACCGTTCCCGACCATATCTCGCTGTGGGGCTCGCTGCTCAAATTCCGGCGCGAGTTCGATCAATACATCAATCTGCGCCCCGCTCGTCTTTTCGACGGCGTGCCCTCGCCCCTCGCGAATCGCAAGGCGGGCGATATCGACTTCATGATCGTGCGCGAGAACACCGAAGGCGAGTATTCATCGGTCGGCGGCACGATGTTCGAAGGCACCGAACGCGAGTTCGTATCGCAGACGTCGATCTTCACGCGCAAGGGCGCGGAGCGCGTGTTGAAGTTCGCATTCGATCTTGCGCAAAAGCGCGAGAAGAAAGTTACGGTCGCAACTAAAAGCAACGGCATTTCGATCAGCATGCCGTGGTGGGATACGCGTGCCGCCGAAATCGCCGCGCAGTATCCCGAGATCAAGTGGGACAAGCAGCACATCGACATTCTGTGCGCGCGCTTCGTACTGAGCCCGGATCGCTTCGATGTGGTCGTCGCCACCAATCTCTTCGGCGACATTCTTTCCGATCTCGGTCCGGCCTGCACGGGCACGATCGGCATCGCGCCTTCGGCCAACATGAATCCGGAGCGCAACTTCCCGTCGTTGTTCGAGCCGGTGCATGGCTCCGCGCCGGATATCGCGGGCAAGGGCATCGCGAATCCCGTCGCGATGATCTGGTCGGCGGCGATGATGCTCGACTTCCTCGGCGAACGCGAAGCACACGATGCGATGCTTGCCGCGATCACGGCGGTATTGAAGGAAGGTCCGCATACGGGCGATCTCGGCGGCAAGGCGAAGACGACGGAAGTCGGCGCGGCCATTGCGCAAATGCTCGCCTGACTTTTCTGGAGACCACCATGACGCAACGATATGAACCGAGCGATCTGATTCGCGCCGATAACTTCATCGACGGCAAATGGGTTGCCGCTGCAAGCGGCCGACGCTTCGCCGTCACCGATCCCGCGACGGGCGACGTCATCGCGCAAGTGGCCGACAGCGGCCCCGCCGATGCCCGCGCCGCCACCGATGCCGCCGCGCGCGCCTTCCCCGCGTGGCGCGATACGCTGCCGAAAGATCGCGCCGCGGTCCTGCATCGCTGGCACGCGCTGATCGTCGAGCATGCCGATGCGCTCGGACGTCTCATCTCGCTCGAACAGGGCAAGCCCTTCGCGGAAGGCCGCGGCGAGGTGATGTACGGCGCGTCTTACGTCGCGTGGTTCGCGGACGAAGCCACGCGCATCTACGGCGACATCATTCCGCAGCAGCAACGCGGCAAGCGCATGAGCGCGGTGAAGGAACCGGTCGGCGTCGTCGCTGCGATCACGCCGTGGAATTTCCCGCTCGCGATGATTGCGCGCAAGATCGCGCCCGCGCTCGCGGCGGGTTGCACGGTCGTCGGCAAGCCGGCCGAAGATACGCCGCTCACGGCGCTCGCGCTCGTGATGCTCGCCCATGAAGCGGGCGTGCCGGCGGGCGCGTTGAATCTCGTCAGCGCATCGCGCGAAAACGCGCAGGACGCGGTCGCCGACTGGCTCGAAGATGGCCGCGTGCGCAAGATCACCTTCACCGGCTCGACGCCGGTGGGCAAGTATCTCGCGCGGGAATCGGCGGGCACGTTGAAGAAGCTGTCGCTGGAACTCGGCGGCAATGCGCCTTTCATCGTATTCGACGATGCCGATCTCGATGCCGCCGTCACCGGATTGATGGCATCGAAATTCCGCAATGGCGGACAGACTTGCGTGTGCCCGAATCGCGTCTATGTGCAGTCGTCCGTGTATGACAAGTTCGCTGACCTGCTCGCGAAGCGCGTCGCCGCATTGAAAGTTGCGCCTGCAACTGATTCCGATGCGCAGATCGGCCCGATGATCAACGCGCGCGCGGTCGAAAAGATCGAGCGTCATGTAAACGACGCGTTGAAGCGCGGCGCACGCGCGCTGACGGGCGCCAAGCGTCTCGCGGAACTCGGCCCCAACTATTACGCGCCGACCGTGCTCGCCGATGCAACGTCCGACATGCAGTTGAGCTGCGAAGAAACCTTCGGCCCGGTCGTGCCGCTGTTTCGCTTCGACGACGAAGCCGAGGCGATCCGCGCCGCCAATGACACGCCTTTCGGCCTCGCAGCGTATTTCTATAGCCAAAACCTGAAGCGCATCGATCGCGTATCGCGTCTGCTCGAATCGGGACTCGTCGGCATCAACGAAGGCGCGATCGCGAGCGAGGCCGCGCCGTTCGGCGGCGTCAAGGAATCGGGCTATGGTCGCGAAGGCTCGAAGTACGGCCTCGACGATTACCTCTCGATCAAATATCTCTGCCAGGGCGGGCTCGAATGAACGCGCATTCCAACGCATACCCGATCGAGATCGCGTTCCCCGATATCGGCGCGCATGCCTCGGGCAACGCGGGCGTGCCGTATGTGCATACGTTCGATTCGGGCATCGACGGTCCGCATGTGATGATCAACGCGCTCACGCACGGCAACGAAGTGTGCGGCGCGATCGTCGTCGATGCCTTGCTGCGTGCCGGACTGCGCCCGCGGCGCGGCAAGCTCACGCTCGCGTTCGCGAACGTCGATGCTTACGCGCGTTTCGATGCGAGCAAGCCCGATGCATCGCGCTTCGTCGATCAGGACTTCAATCGCGTATGGACCGCGCAAGCGCTCGATGACATGTCGCGCGATTCGAGCGAGCTGCGCCGCGCCCGCGCGATGCGGCCCGTCATCGATACGGTGGACCTCCTGCTCGATCTTCATTCGATGCACGAGAAGAGCAAGCCGTTGATCGTCGCGGGACCGCTCGATAAAGGCATCGACTTGTCGGCGAGGCTCGGCACGCCTGCGACCGTGATCTGCGACGAAGGTCATCCGGAAGGACGGCGCATGCGCGATTACGAAGGCTTCGGCGATCCGTCGAGCGACAAGAACGCGTTGCTCATCGAATGCGGACAGCACTGGGAAGCGAATGCCGTGACCGTCGCGCGCGACGTGACCGCGCGCTTTCTTTTGCTATCCGGCGTGATCGACGAAGAAGACTTGCCCGCCGGATGGGTTCAGCCATCGCCGCAGGAAATGCTCGTTGTCCGTGTGACGGAACCGGTCGTAGCCAGGAGCATGGACTTCCGTTTCGCCGATGCCTACACGGGGCTCGAAGTGTTTCCGAAAGCGGGCAGCGTGATCGGCTGGGCGGAGGGCGTTGCGGTCGAAACGCCCTATGAGGATTGCATGCTCGTGATGCCGTCGCTGCGGCAGTTGCGTCCGGGCGTGACGGTCGTGCGGCTCGGCAAGGTCGAACGGCGCATTCGAGCTGTTTAGAACCGTGGCAGGTGGTTTGGCTCGTTGAAGCACTGTTCTACGGTTGTGATGTGAGGTCGCCGGATCCCGTGTACTTGTCGGTCTATCAGCGCTGCCCCTGTGCGGGGCGGCACTCACTTTCCTTCCAGTAGTCGCCGGATCCCGCTTTCGCGTCGGTCTATTAGCGTTGCCCCTGTGCGGGGCGGCACTCACTTTCTTTGCTGCTGCAAAGAAAGTAAGCAAAGAAAGCAGCTTTTCAGGCCCGCGGTCACACGCAATTTGGGTAGTTCTCTCGTCCTCGATGGCACTCGCCTAAAGAGTGCCCTCATCACAATAACCGGGCTTGGCTCGCGCACGGTCCGCCGCCCAATAACTTCGAGCGCGCTGGTTCAGCACGAAAGACCTTCGGCACAGCGCTACGCGCTGCCGCCGGGTATGCAAGGGAAACCAACGTCCGGCGAAGGCGGCGAGATGGAGACGTTTTTAGAGAAGCACGCGCATTCCCGATTGACCGGTCGGCCGCGAAGCGAGCCGGAGCTATTTGGTGCTGAACCAGTTTGTTGTGTGGTGCGATGAGACAGACCGTGCGCGAGCCAAGCCCGATGGGGCCTATGAGGGCACTCTTTAGGCAGCCCACGAACGACGAGAGGACTACCCAAATTGCGTGTGACCGCGGGCGTATCGGAAGCTGCTTTCTTTGGTTGCTTTCTTTGCACAGGACCAGAGTAAGCGCTAAAGCGCTAACTCTGGTCGACGGCAAAGAAAGTGACTGCCGCCCCGCACAGGGGCAACGCTAATAGACCGACGCGATAACGGGATCCGGCAATCACCCAAAACCATCAAGAGGCAAGAAAGCAAATGAAAGTACAGCAACTCAAACAGAGCATAGCAATCGAAGGACTGGAAGACTGGGGCACGGCGGGACTTCCCGGCACGCAGGAAATAAAGATATCCGGCGTGCAAAAAGTGATTCCCGGCAGCGAAGCAATCGATACGGGCGTATTCGAATGCACGCCGGGCACGTACCGGCGTTCGGTGAAGGAAGCGGAGGTCATGCATTTTCTGGCCGGCCGTGGCCGCTTCACGCCCGATGGCGAGGACACGATCCACTTCACCGGCGGTGATACGCTCTTCTTCGCGGCGAACACCGAAGGCACATGGGAAGTCGATGAAACCATGCGCAAGGTCTACGTGATCTTCTGAACGTGCATCGGACGTGGCCATTGCGCTGACATAACATCAGGTCATGGTCACTCCAACAATTCCGGCGTTGCCCCCGCGTATTTGACTCAATATATTTTTAGTCATCCGCGCGCCGTCCTCGTCTTCGCTCGAAGCCGGACGGGACCGCGATCTGCAGGACGTCCACTGCTTCAATCTTGTCGAGGAAAACGCCGTGATGAAGATTGCAAGATTCCGCTGCCCGCACTTTCCCGTTCGTCCGCTGGCCATGACATTGCTGCTCTCCATCGCGAGCGCGGCGCCGTCGTTCGCAGCGGGCAAGATCACGTTCGTATCGCAAGGCGGCGCGTATCAGGAAGCGCAAACCAAGGCGATTCTCGATCCCGCCGCGAAAGAGCTCGGCATCACGATCAACCAGGACAGCATTCCGGATGCGTGGCCGCAGATCAAGGCGCAAGGCTCAACCGGCAAGCCGATCTGGGACGTCGTCGATACGCCCACGTCGAACTGCTTGCGCGGCGGGCGCGAAGGGCTGCTCGAAAAGCTCGACTTCTCGAAGTTACCCAACGCCGCAGCCATTCCCGAAAAATACCGCACGCCCTATTCGGTGGCGTACGAGTTCTATTCGACGGTCATCGGCTATAACAAGAAGTCGCTGAAGAAAGTGCCGCAAAGCTGGAAGGACTTCTGGGACGTCAAGAACTTCCCCGGCACGCGCGCACTGCGCAACGATCCGATGACGGTGCTCGAAGCCGCACTGCTCGCGGATGGCGTGCAGCGCGACAAGCTCTATCCGCTCGACGTGGATCGCGCGTTCAAGAAGCTCGAAGAGATCAAGCCGAACGTCACGGTGTGGTGGACTTCGGGCGGACAGTCGGCGCAATTGCTGCACGACGGCGAAGTCGACATGACGATGATCTGGAACGGCCGCGCGAGCGCCGTAATGAAGGACAATCCGGATGTCGCCTTCACGTTCAACGACGGCATTCTGCAGAACACGCAGCTTTGCATCCTCAAGAACGCGCCGAACATGAACGAAGCCGTGCGCTTCCTTAACGCGGCCGTATCGCCGGAATTGCAGGCGAATCTGCCGCTTTATATCGATTATGGTCCGGGCAATCCGGCTGCATTCAAGACCGGCAAGATCACCGACAAGCGCGCATCCGAATTGCCGAGCGCGCCCGCGAATGCGGCGAAGCAGGCGTTGCTTTCCGAAGAATGGTGGGCTTCCGAGTCCGGCATTCAGGCGAAGGCGCGCTGGCTCAAGTTCATGCAATAACGCCGACGTGTTCGACTTTCTGATTCTTGGCGGCGGCTCGGCCGGCTGCGTGCTGGCCGCGCGCCTTTCCGAAGATGCGCGCGCGACCGTGTGTCTCGTCGAAGCGGGCCGCGACATCTCCGCGCGCACGATGCCCGATGCCATCCGCAGCCGCTATCCGGGCCGCGCATATCTCGACACGCGCAACATCTGGCAGGCATTGAAAGCGCGCATGAGCGAACGCGCCGCGGCGCTGCGACGCTATGAACAGGCGCGGCTTCTCGGCGGCGGCTCGGCGATCAATGCGTTAATGGCCAATCGCGGCTCTCCATCCGATTACGATGAATGGGAAGCGCTCGGCGCCGATGGCTGGAACTGGCAAGCGTGTCTGCCCTACTTTCGCAAGCTGGAAACCGATTGCGATGTCACCGGCCCGCTGCACGGCAGCGATGGCCCGTTACGCATTCAACGCACGGCATGGCCGCGCATTTCGCCGTTCGTGCGCACGGTGCTCGCCTCGCTTGCCGATAGGGGCCACGCCTTGCGCGACGATCAGAACGGACCTTGGGAAGACGGCACGTTCATCGGTTCGATCGCGGTCAGCGCGAACGGAGAACGCATACCGACCTCGGTTTGCTATCTCGACGATGCCGCGCGCGCTCGCGGCAATCTGACGATACGCACCGGCGATGTCGTCGAATGCATTCTGTTCGATGGCAAGCGCGCGATCGGTGCGCGCATCGTTCGCGCCGACGGCACGCGTGAAGACTTGCGCGCGCATCGCGTGATCGTATCGGCGGGTGCGATTCACAGTCCCGCATTGCTGATGCGAAGCGGCATCGGCCCCGGCGATGAACTCGCCGCGCTCGGCATCGACGTAGTGGCCGATCGTCCCGGCGTCGGGGGCAATCTGATGGAACATCCTTCGATAGCGGTCTCCGCGTTTTTGCCGCGCGCCGCACGCACGCCGTTTCCGGATGAACATCACGAGCAGGCGATCGTGCGCTTTTCATCCGGCCTGGCCGACACCGTTCAAGGCGACATGCACGGCGCGATCCTGTCGCGCTCGGGCTGGCATTCGGTGGGTTATCGGCTGGGCACGATCTTCTTCTGGGTCAACAAGTCCTATTCGCGCGGACGCGTCACGCTGGCATCGGCGAATGCATTCGATGAACCCAACGTCGACTTCGCGATGCTCTCCGATTCCCGCGATCTCGAACGGCTCAAGCTCGCGCTGCGTTTCGGCGCTGCAACGCTTGCATCGGCTTCGATGGATGCGATCTTTCCATCGAGCTATTCACCGCGCGTTGCAGCGGTGGCGGTGCCGGGAACATGGAATGCGCTCCAGCGCGGCGCGTTGAGCGCGCTGCTCGATATCGCCGGGCCGTTGCGTGGTGCGTTGATCAAAGGCGTCGTGACGCAAGGCATCACGATCGACGAACTGCTCGCCGATGATCGCAAGATGATCGAGTTCGTCATGCGCCATGTCGGCGGGACATGGCATCCGTCGGGAACGTGCCGCATGGGTTCATCGAGCGATCCGCTGGCCGTGACCGATGCGCGCGGCGCGGTGCATGGCATCGAAGGTCTGCATGTATGCGACGCGTCGTTGATGCCGTCGATTCCATGCGCGAATACGAACGTGCCGACGATCATGATCGCCGAGCGCGTGGCGGATGCATTGCGCGGCACGGTCCTCGACAAGCATGAACCGGCCGCGCACGCCGTGACTCAGGCGCCGTAACCCACGATGCCCTTCACTTCGAGAAACGCTTCCAGTCCCCACTCGCCATATTCGCGCCCATTGCCCGACTGCTTGTAGCCGCCGAACGGCGAGCCCGGATCCCACGCCGGATAGTTCACGTAGACACTGCCCGCGCGCATTCTCATCGCCACGCGGCGCGCGCGCTCCTGATCCTGCGATTGCACGTAAGCCGCCAGGCCATAAGGCGTGTCGTTCGCGATGGCGATCGCTTCTTCTTCATCGCGATACGGCATGATCGCGAGCACCGGGCCGAAGATTTCCTCGCGCGCGATGGTCATCGAAGGATTCACGTTAGCGAACACGGTCGGCTTCACGTAATAACCGCGTTCGAGTCCAGCGGGACGCCCCGCGCCGCCCGTCACCAGTGCAGCGCCCTCTTCTATGCCGACATCGATCATCCGCTGCACGCGTTCGAACTGCACGTCGCTGACGACGGGGCCCATCGTCGTCGCCGGATCGCTCGGTGAGCCGACGCGCTGCTTCTGCGCCGCGCGCAACGCGATCTGCACCACTTCGTCGTGCCGCGATGCGGGCACGAGCATTCGCGTCGGCGCATTGCAGGATTGACCGCTGTTGCTGAAGCACGAATTCACGCCGGCCGTGACGGCTACTTCGAAATCGGCATCGTCCAGCAGGATGTTCGCCGACTTGCCGCCGAGTTCCTGATGCACGCGCTTCACTGTCGGCGCGGCCAGCTTCGCGATCTCGATGCCCGCGCGCGTCGATCCGGTGAACGACACCATATCCACATCCGGATGCGCGCTCAATGCCGCGCCGACGGTCGGACCATCGCCATTGACGAGATTGAAGACGCCTTTGGGCACGCCGGCCGCATCGATGATTTCGGCGAAAAGCACGGCGTTCATCGGCGACACTTCGCTCGGCTTCAACACCACCGTGCATCCCGCCGCGAGCGCAGGCGCGACCTTGCAGACAATCTGATTGATCGGCCAGTTCCACGGCGTGATGAGCGCGGCCACGCCCACGGGCTCGTGATTGACGAGCGTCGTGTTCTTCTTGCGTTGCCATTGAAAGCGTTCGACCGTGCGCAGCGTCTCTTCGATATGACGCTTGCCGAGCGCGGCCTGCCATGCATGAGCGAGCTTCGCCGGTGCGCCGATCTCGCGCGAGATGACATCGGCCATCTCGTCGTAACGCGCGACATACGCTTCGAGCAAACGCTCGAGCAACGCAACGCGCTCTGCGACGCTCGCCCGTGAAAACGATGAGAACGCACGCCGCGCCGCCGCGACCGCGCGATCGACATCGCGCGCATCGCCGAGCGCGACCTCGCCGATCGCTTCTTCAGTCGATGGATCGATGACCGGCAAACGTGTATCGCCGTACGGTTCGACCCATTCGCCGTCGATATAGAACTGCTGTAGATGTCGCATGGTTTTTCGTTGTGAAAGATTCAGGCTCGCGCCGCAGCCGAAGATCGCCGGCTCACGACGACGATCATCACGAGACACAAGGTCAACGCCGTCAGCATCGTGCTGATGGCGGCGATGGTCGGATCGATTTCATCGCGCAGCGTGACGAACATGCGGCGCGTGAGCGTCTGATTGTTGCCGCCCGAAATGAAGAGCGCAACGACGGTTTCATCGAGCGCCTGAATGAACACGAACACGGCACCCGAGATCACGCTCGCCTTGATCTGCGGCAACGTCACCGCCATGAACGCGCGAAAGCGATTCATGCCGAGACTGCGCGCGACCATCTCCTGCGTGCGATCGAACGTGCGCAAGTCCGCGCCGACGGAGATGAGCACATACGGCAGGCCGAGCATCGTATCCGCGATGATGAGACCGCCAAGCGTGTTCACATAACCCATCTGCGTGAAGACGAAGAACACGCCCACTGCAACGATGATGATCGGCACCATCAGCGGCAGCATCAGCAATGTGCGCAGATAGCGCAACGACCAGTGCGATCCATACTGGATGCCGTATGCCGCCGCGATGCCGACCGGCGTCGCGATCAAGGCCGCGCACGTCGAGGCCGCAAAGGTGGTCTTCGCCGCATCGATCCACGCGGGATTATCGAAGAACGCGTGATACCAGCGCAACGAATACGCAGGCGGCGGAAACGTGAGGAAACGCGCATCCGAGAAAGACAGCGGCACGACGATGACCACGGGAATCATCAGAAACGCGAGAATCAGCATCACCGATGCACCGAGCGTCACGCGGCCGAACGATAAGGTATTCATTTCGCCCCCAGTGTCTTTTCGAGCGGAATCACGCGGCTCACGCAATAGAAGATCGCGCACACGCAAATAAGCAGCACCACGCTCACCGAGCTTGCCGCGCCCCAACTGTTGTAGATCTCGACGTTGCGGCTCACGATCATCGAGACCATCATCGACTTGCCGCCGCCCATCAGCTCGGGCGTGATATAGAAGCCGAGGCACAGCACGAAGACGAGCGTGACGCCCGCGAGCACGCCGCTCATGGACAGCGGCAGAAACACGCGCAAGAACACATGCAGCGGCGAACCGCCGAGACTCGCACCTGCTTGCGAGAGATTCGGCGGAATCTTCTGCATCGCGGAGTAGAGCGGCAGCACCATGAACGGCAACAGGATATGCACCATCGCGATGATCGTGCCGAACTGGTTATACGAAAGCTGCAAGGGGCGCTCGATCAGACCCATGCCGAGCAGCGCCTTGTTGATGAGACCGGTGCGTTGCAAGAGCACGAGCCACGCGTACGTTCGCACGAGCACGCTCGTCCAGAACGGAAGAATCACCATGCCGAGCACGAGCGCGCTCCATCGCGGCGATATCGATGCCGCGAAATACGCGACGGGATAGCCGAGCAGCAGCGTAATCGCCGTCACGATGAAACTGAGCTTGAACGTCAGCAGAAAGGTGTCGAGATAGGCACCGGTAAAGACACGCTTGTAATTGACGAGCGAGAACACGCCGTCGTGATAGAACGATTGCCACGACAGCCACGCGAGCGGCACGACGAGCAATACGACGACCACGAACAGCGCGGGCGCCATCAACAGCAGCATCGCGCGGTCTTCGCGTCGCTGATGCCGCACCGATGGATCGATCGTCGCGGGTTGCATCACGGCGGGGTCCTGGAGAATCCGTTTGGCTGTCGTCATCATGCACCTACTGCATCGAGGAACTGATACCACGCAGCGACGAGCCGCACACCCGGCGCGCGCAACGCATGAAACGGTACGGGCCGCAAGCCGTCTTGCGCGAGCAGCGCGAGTTCGGGCTTCTCACCGAGCGCAAGCGCAGCGGCATGCTGACCGATCAGGCTCGCCATCGCGACACCGGCGCCGTTATAGCCGAGACAGAACGTGGTCGCATCGTCGCTGCGGCCCACGTGCGGCAATGCGTTGAAGGTCATCCCGACATAACCCGACCAGCGAAATTCCACCGGCACGTCCTTCAATTGCGGAAAGAGCGCGACCATCGCGCGTTGCAGCGCATCGAAGCCGGTCGGCTCGCCTTCCTTGCCGAACGCGTCGCGGCCGCCGAACAACATGCGGCCATCGACCTTGCGGAACCACTTCATCATGCGGCGCGTTTCGGTGTAGCTGCGGCGGTTCACCATCAACTGCGCATCGAGTTCCGGAGATAAGGGCGCGGTCGCGATCATCGCGCTTCTGAACGGCACGAGCTCGCGATGATATGAAGCGGTTGCCTCGGTCAGATTCGAATAGGCGTTCGTCGCGACGATGACCTGCTTCGCGCGCACCGTGCCGCCGGGCGCCGTCAACAGCACGCGGCCGTCCTGTTCGCGCGACATGTCGATGACAGGCGTCGCTTCGTAGATCGGCACGCCGCGCGCGATCAGACCGGCCGCGATGCCGCGCACGTATTCGAGCGGCAGGATCGTGCCCGCGTCCGCGCTCAACACGCCGCCGACGAAGCCCTTCGAGCCTGTCTCATGTTCGACTTCAGCACGAGATTGCACGCTCATGGACGTATCGTTGAGCGTCGTGCGAACCCAGTCCGCCTCGGCGCATATCGATGCGAGCGCACGTTCCGTATGCGCGCAACGCAGGCTGCCCGTATGTTCGAAGCGCGCGCGTTCGAGCTTGAACTCGTCGACGAACGCCTCGACGGTGCGCACGCCATCGTGCGCGAGCCGATGCATGCGCTTCGCGACATCGATGCCATGCGTGCTCGCGATCGTCGCAAACGAGAGACGAAACTTCGACGACACCACGCCGCCATTGCGTCCGCTTGCGCCCCAGCCGATCGGATTCGCATCGAGCACCGCGCATTCGACGCCGCGCTTTTGCAGCGCATAGGCGGCGCTCAAGCCCGAATAGCCCGCGCCGATGATCGCCACTTCGACATCGATATCGCGTGCGAGCGGTGCGCCGGTGCTCATCGGCGCGGCTATCGCCCGCCACAACGAGTCCGGTTGCGGGCGCAGCGGTGTCGTCGGGGCGCGCATGGTCAGGCGGCGGCGCGGAGTTCGTCGTCGACGGCATCCGCGAGCGCGGCGAGCGTCGCGAACTTCCACGTCGGCGTCGTCACGCTCTCGGGCACGGGTGTCGCGCCGAAGCCCTTCATGCCCTGGCGCCGCTCGATCCAGCATGTCGAATAACCGAGCTTCGTTGCGATGCCGATGTCGTGATACTGGCTCTGCGCCGTATGCAGGATCTCTTCGAACTTATAGCCGAACGCCGCCTGACGTCCACGGTTATAGGCAAAGAATTGCGGATCGGGTTTGGCGACGCCGGTCTCATCGCAGCAGACCGTATCGTCGAACGGATTGCCGAGCGTGTGAGCATAGGCCGACAACGCAACGCGATCCGCGTTGGTCATCGCGACAAGACGAAAGTGCTTGCGCAGACGCTTCAATGCCGCGACCGAGTCTTCGAATGCGGGCCATTCGAGCACATCGCGCTGGAATGCCGCGGCGGATTGCGCATCGTCGGACAAGCCGAGTTTGCTCGCGAGATGCAGATACACGTTCGCCATTTCATGACTCGATCTGCCCGGATACTTCGCGCGCCCTTCCATGTACGGCTCGAAGATCTGATCGTCGGTCAGGTCCTTTGCCTTCGCTCCGCCCAGCCGGCGCACGGAATCGAGCACGCCCTTTTCGAAGTTGATCAGCGTGCCGACGACATCGAAGGTCAGGACCTTGAAATCGGTGAGATTCATTGCGTCATCCTTTACGGGTTGCGTATCTACGTTTGCAGTCGAAATCGCCCGTGCACAGGCGGTGAGAAGAAATCAGGCCGATACGACGATCGTGTCTTGCGGATCGAGCGCGACCGTCATCGATGCGCCCGGCTCGGGGATGCGCTTGCGCGCGTCGTGGCTGCCGGGTTGCCGAAGACTGATCGCCGTGCCGTCGGCGAGCGCGGCGAACACGCGCAGGCTCTCGCCTTGATAGAGCACTTCGGTCACGCGGCATGAAAGACGGTTCGCATCCGCATGACGGTTCTCGCCGTCGATGACGAGCTTTTCCGTTTGCACCGCGAGCAATAGCTTCTCGCCGCGCGGCAATGGATGCGCGGTGCGCAGAATCGTATCGCCGAGACGCACGGCATCGTCGCCGGCGCGCGTGACATCGAGCATCGTCGCTTCGCCGATGAAGCTCGCGACGAACGCATCGCAAGGACGGTCGTACAGGCGCTCGGGTGTGTCGATCTGCACGAGCCTGCCGTCCTTCAACACGGCGACGCGATCGCTCATCGTGAGTGCTTCGCGCTGGTCGTGCGTCACGTTGACGATGGTCGCCCCGAGCTGCCGATGCAGCCTGCGCAATTCGATTTGCATGGTCTCGCGCAGTTGCTTGTCGAGCGCGGACAACGGCTCGTCCATCAGAATGAGTTGCGGTTGAAACACCATTGCGCGGGCAAGCGCCACGCGTTGCTTCTGTCCGCCCGAAAGCTGATGGATGCTGCGGCTTTCATAACCTTTGAGTTCGACCATGGCGAGTGCTTCGGCGACGCGCTTCGCCCATGTCGATTTCGGCTCGCGCCGCGCACGCAGCGAGAACGCGACGTTCTCGCCTACCGTCATGTGCGGAAAGAGCGCGTAGTTCTGAAACACGATGCCGATATCGCGCTTGTGCGGCGGCGCAAATGTAATGTCACGCTCGCCGACCCACACGCTGCCCGAGCTCGGCTGCACGAAGCCGCCGAGAATGCCGAGCAGCGTCGTCTTGCCCGAGCCAGAAGGCCCGAGCAGCGAGACGAATTCGCCCGGCGCGATATCGAGCGATACGTCATCGAGCGCCGTCACCGCGCCATAGCGCTTCGTCGCGGACCTGATCGACACTCCCGTTTTAGCGCGTGCGTCCATGTCGTTCGTCTCGTCGAAAATAGAGGGGTTGGGAAAATACTAAGTCGCGATGTTTTTGACGGCAATTCCAAAATTGTTGGATCGGGCATAACATGAAGTCATGCCAAACCTTCGCAAGAAACTGCCGAGCGCCAATGCGCTTTTCGTATTCGAAGCGGCCGCGCGCTGCGGTAATTTCACGCGCGCCGCGCAGGAGCTTTATGTGAGTCAGCCCGCGGTGAGCCGCATGCTCGCGCGCATGGAGGACCATATCGGCGTGCGGCTTTTCGAGCGCGTGCGCGGCGGCATCGAACTCACGGAGAGCGGCGAGATTCTTTATCGCAAGATTTCCGAAGGCTTCAGCGGCATCGAAAGTGCGATCCGCGAAATCGAGGCGCGCGCGACAGGCATCGAGACCGTCACGCTTTCCGTATCGACCGGCTTCACCACGCATTGGCTCATGCCGCGCATGAGCCGTCTGAATCAGGCGTTTCCATCGGTCGATCTGCGGTTTCAATTGATATCGGGGCGCATCGGCGGGCCGCTCGTCGATGTCGATCTCGGCATGCGCTTTGTTCACGACGAAGAGATCGACGAGCACGCGGTGCTCGTGATGCCCGAGATGCTCTTGCCGCTTTGCAATCCGCGTTATCACGAACTCGCAGAGACCGATGCGGCGCGCGCGCATGGCGATACCGTCATCGTGATGGACGATGAAGAACGCGGCTGGCACGAGCGTTTTCATGCGTTCGCTTCAAAGGAGCGCCATGCAGCGGGCATGTTGCGTTTCAACGATTACGCGATCGTCGTGCAGGCGGCGTTGCTCGGACAAGGCATCGCGCTCGGATGGCTCAACGTGACGTCGCACTGGCTCGCGCAAGGCGCGCTCGTGCCTGCCGAAGAAGAACTGGTGGTCACGAGCCGGCGTTGCTGTCTGCTCACGCCGCCGAACAAGTCGATGCGGCCCATCGTCGCCAGCGTGCGCGAATGGATCATCCAGGAAGCGCTAAGCGACATGCGCTCCGTCGAAAGCAAATACCCGCGGCTGGGCTTGCGTGACGCGCTTGCCCAGACCGGCATCGAGCTCGGCTGAGCGCGCTTTTCTGCGCGCGCGCTCGACGAACGCGCTCGGCGTCATGCCGCACAGGCGCTTGAAATGCCGCGCCAGATGACTCTGATCGAAGAAGCCCACTTCCGTCGCGACGACCGATCCTGGCACGCCCGCGAGCAATAACGTCTGCGCGCGCCGCACGCGCAACTCGCACAGGTACTTGTACGGCGAAAGTCCGAATTGCTCGCGAAACACGGTCGCGAAGCGCGACACGCTCAGCGCCGAAAGATCCGCGAGTTGCGCGAGGCTCACGGTCTTGTCGAAATTGGCTTCGATGTAGGCGAGCGCGTCGACCAGATTGGCTTGGCTCATGGCGAAGTCTCGGAGGTAAGCGATTGCGCGTGCGTCGACGAAGCGCGCTGAAATCGTCTGATGGAAAACGATGAGAGATCGATCGGCGTGCTGCCCGCATCGAGCAATTCGGCAAGCGTCTCGCCCACGCCCGGTCCGATCTGAAAGCCCGATCCGCTGAAGCCGAACGCGTAGAACAGGCCATCGGCTTTCGAACTCGGACCGATCACCGGCTCCGAATCCGGCAGATAGCTTTCCACGCCGCTCCACACGCGAATCACATGCAGCGGGCGCATCGCGGGCACCATGCGGCGGAACTGCGCCAGTTGCGCGACGGTGTTCTCGGGCAGGACGGAAGCGCGTCGCGTGTCTGCGTCCGCGGGTCCGGGCGGTCCGCCCCCGAGCACGATATTGCCCCGCTCCACTTGCCGGAAATAAACGCTCTCTTCCTTGATCGACGTGTACACGCCCATCGAAGCCTTGAACACGTAAGGCACGGGTTCGGTCACCGCCATTTGCGGGCCGCGCGCGACGAGCGGCACGGGTTCGCCGAATTGCGTCGATAGCGTATTGGCCCACGCGCCCGCGCAAATCAGCACTTGCTCCGCGCGATACACATCGCCCGCCGCGCTTTCCACGCGAAAGCCGCCCGCTTCCTTTTCTACGCGCACCACTTCCGTGTTCTCGACGACGCGCGCGCCGAGCCGCGCGGCAGCACGCCCGAACGCGGGCGCGGCAAGACGCGGATTCGCGTGGCCGTCGAGCGGCGAGATGGATGCGGCGATCACGTCGCGGCCCAGAAAAGGAAAGCGCTTGAACATGGCCGCGCCTTCGAGCACTTCGAGATCGAGGTCGTAAGCGCGCGCATCGGCGGCATAGCGATGAAAGTATTCCGCGTCATGCGCGTGATAGCACACGCGCGTATGCCCCGATGGCAAGAACTCGACATCTTCGCCGAGCAGTTCGCGGGAACGCCGCCACGTTTGCAGCGCGCGATTCGACATTGCGAGTTGCTCCAGCGCGCGGCCTTGGCGACGCACGCCGCCGAAGTTCACGCCGCTCGCCTGTTGTCCGGTCAAGCCGCGTTCGAGCAGGATCACGGAACGCTTGCGACGGCGCAAAAAGAAGGCGGTCGTCGTGCCGACGATGCCCCCGCCGATCACGATCACATCGGCGCGCTCGTTCATTCGCTGGTCTCCAGATCCTTGTGCGGCGCGAGCGCCATGGGCAGAGGTTTCACCGGTGCCTGCCCGCGCAAGCGGCCGACCGCTTCCAGCGGCACGCGTGCTTCGGCTGCAATGACTTCCGCGCCCGCATGTGCGCAGAAGCGGCCTTGGCACCGGCCCATGCCGACGCGCGAAAAAGCCTTCGCGCGATTCGCTTCCTTTGCGCCCATGTCGTTCACGACGCGCCTCAGGTCGCCTGCCGTTATCGCTTCACATCGGCACACGATGGTTTCATCCGGCAAGGCGGCGGCAAAGCGCGCGGGCCACGGAAACGCGGTGCGCAAGCCGGAAGCAAAACGCGTGAAGCGATTTAGTTGCAAGCGCAACTTGTTGGCTTCGTCTTCGCTGCACGTCATGCCGATGTCCTTCAACGCCGCGAGCGCCGCAAGACGTCCCGCGCGCTCGGCGGCATCCGCGCCGCGCACGCGCGCGCCATCGCCGGCAAGATAGATGCCTTTCACGTTGCTGCGGCCATCCACATCGGCGATGGGAAGCCACTGTTGCAACGCCTGATCGAAGCGGAACTCGCAGCCCGCGAGATCGGCTAGCTGTGTTTCAGGGCGCAAGTGATAGCCGAGCGCGACGGCATCGCATCCGACTTGCAGCATCGCGCCATCGGCTTGCCTGACGCGCACGCCTTGCACGCCATGCTCGGGCGTGCCTCGAATCTCGACCGGCGTGATGCCGCGATGAACCGGCACGCGCGCATCTTTCAGCACGCGCATCAACGCGACGCCCTTCCTTAACGCCGATGGAATCGCGAGCAGTTGCGGCAACGCGCGCAGACGCTGCGCGAACGTCGATGTATCGAGCACCGCACTTACTGTCGCGCCCGCCTTCACGTATTGCGCGGCGACGAGATAGAGCAACGGACCGGTGCCCATCATCACGACGCGCGAACCGATCGCGCAGCCCTGCGATTTGAGCGCGACCTGCGCGCCGCCGAGGCTATACGCGCCCGCGTGATGCCAGCCGGGAACGGGCATCAGCCTATCGGTCGCGCCGCTGCAAATGATGAGCGCATCGAACGCGAGCTTGCGATGACGCGTGCCGCTCACCGTGTGCAGTGCATTCGGCTCGATGTTCCAGACGAGCGTATCGGGCACGTAGTCGATCTTCGGGCGCAACGCATCGAACGCATCGTGCAATGCACGCGCGCGCGTTGCTTCCGTACCGTACAAGGTCTCGTACGTGCGCTTGAATCCTTCCGGCTGACGACGATAGATCTGCCCGCCGTCGCGTCTGCCTTCATCGATAACGACGGGACGCAAGCCCGCTTCGACGAGCGCCTGCGCCGCACGCACGCCCGCCGGTCCTGCGCCGATCACGATCACAGTCGCGGCCATACGCCCTCCTGCGCTTCTGCAAGACGCGTGACGATCGACATGCCTTCGGCCGCCTGCGTCGTGCACGCGCGCACGCGCTCGCCGTTAGCGGTCCACACCCAGCAGTCCTGGCATGCGCCCATCACGCAGAAGCCCGCGCGGCGGCCATCGCCGAACTCGGAGTCGCGCAATGCTTCCTGCGACGTGAGCAGCGCGACCATCAGCGTGTCGCCTTCGGCTGCGAGCGCACGCTTGCCGTCGATGACGATCTCGAACGTCCTGCGTCCTTTCTCGGCGACTCTCACGAAGCGTCCGCTCATGCCGTCACCGTTTCCATCGACTGCATGCGGGCGAGATCGTCGGCGCTGTGATGACACAGGATGTGCGCGCCCGAAGGCAAAGTCTTCTTCGCGGGCGGCGTCACGTTGCACTTGCCGTCGATGCGCGCCGCACAGCGCGAACGGAAGCTGCACAACTCGGGCGCATCGCTTTCCGGACCGAGCGCGGGCAATGCGCCGAGCGCCATCGCACGACGCGAATCGAGCCAGCCGGGACGCAACGCAGGAACCGAATCGACGAGCAAGCCCGTATAAGGGTGATACGGCGGATGCGAAAGCGCATCGCGCTGGCCCGCTTCGACGCACTGGCCCGCATACAGCACGATGACTTCATCGCAGATGGCGCGCACGGTCGAGATGTCGTGGCTGATGAACATGTACGACACATTCAGTTCGCGACGCAGCTCGGCGAGCAGATCGAGAATCGCCGCGCCGACGACCGTATCGAGCGCGGACGTCACTTCATCGCAGAGAATGAGCTCGGGATTCGCCGCGAGCGCGCGCGCAAGATTCACACGCTGCTTCTGCCCTCCCGACAGGCCGCCCGGCTGACGCTTCGCGATCGATGCAGGCAGCTTCACGAGATCGAGCAGCTCCAGCATGCGCTTTTGCGCGGCCGCGCCACGCAGACCGTGATAAAAGTTCATGGGCCGCGCGAGAATATCGGCAATGGTGCGGCTCGGGTTCAACGCGGTATCGGCGTTCTGAAACACGATCTGTACGCGACGATATTGATCCAGCGTGCGTTCCGATAGTTTCGCTGGCAACGACTTGCCGTCGAGCAGCACGTCGCCGTGCGCGCGATCGACGAGACCCGCGATCACGCGCGCGAGCGTCGTCTTTCCCGAGCCCGATTCGCCGATCACGCCAAGCGTGCTGCCGCGCGCGATCTTCAGGCTCACATCATCGAGCACACGCACGGCGGGCACGCCGTTCGCATCGATGCGTCCATAGCCCGCGCTCAGATTGCGGATTTCGAGCAGCGGGACTTTGCGCGCATCGTCGGGCGTTGCGCGTTCCACTTCGGGACGGCGCGTTGCCGCGAGCAACTGGCGCGTGTACTCGTCGGCCGGCGCGTCGAGCACTTGCGCGGTCGCGCCGTTCTCGCGCACGCGTCCACCGTTCAACACGACGATGCGATCCGCCATCTGCGCGACGACCGCGAGATCGTGCGAGACATACACGGCCGTCGTGCCCAGCTCGCGCACCACGCCCTTGAATGCGGCGAGCACTTCGATCTGCGTGGTCACGTCGAGCGCGGTGGTCGGTTCATCGAACACGACGACGGCGGGATCGGTGATCAGCGCCATTGCCGCCATCAAGCGCTGCAACTGGCCGCCAGACACCTGATGCGGATAACGATCGCCGATGGTCTCGGGATTCGGCAACGCGAGCGAACGAAACAGGCTGATCGCTTTCTCACGCGCGACAGCGGGCGTCATGAGTTTGTGCAGCAGCGCGGGTTCCGTGACTTGATCCATGATCGTGCGCGCCGGATTGAAGCCCGCCGATGCGCTCTGCGCGACATACGCGACGGTGCGCGAACGCAATGCGCGACGGCCCTTCGCGTCGAGCGACAACACATCGGTATCGCCGATCTTCACCGAGCCGCCCGCGATAGAACAACCGCCGCGCGCATGACCGAGCAGCGCGAGCGCGATGGTCGTCTTGCCCGATCCCGACTCGCCGATCAGCGCGAGCACTTCTCCCTTCTTCACCGCGAAGTCGACGCCCTTCACGATCTCGACGACGGGATCCGGCGCCGCGCCAGCAACGACGCGCAAGCCTTTCACTTCGATCATGTTCGTGCCTGTGTTCGATGTCATTGGCCGCCTCCATGCGAACGCGCGCCATGACGACGCAAACTGTCGATGAGCAGATTCACGCCTACAGTCAGCGTCGCGATCGCGACTGCCGGCATCAGCACCGCGGGCGCGCCTTCCGCCAGCCCGCCGATGTTCTCGCGCACGAGCGAGCCCCAGTCCGCGTTCGGCGGCTGCACGCCGAGACCGAGAAAGCTCAGGCCCGAAAGCAGCAGCACGATGAACACGAAGCGCAGGCCGAAGTCCGCGAGCATCGGGTGAATCATGTTGGGCAGCACTTCGACGCGTGCGATATAGAAGAGCTTCTCGCCGCGCGCCTTCGCGACCTGCACGTATTCGAGCGTCATGATGTTCACCGCGAGGGAGCGCGAGATGCGGAAGGCACCGGGGATATAGGCGAGTGCGGCGACCATCATCAGCATCGGAATGGACGAGCCGAATGCGGCAATCACGACGAGCGCGAGAATCTTGCTCGGGATCGAAATGAGCGCATCGAACAGGCGGCTCAGCACTTCATCGACCCAGCGTCCCGACACGGCGGCCACGAGACCGAAGAACGTGCCGATGACGCTCGCGGCCACCGTCGCGGCGAGCGCGAGGCCGACCGTGTACTGCGTGCCGTAAAGAATGCGGCTCAGCATGTCGCGGCCGAGGTAGTCGGTGCCGAGCAGATGTGCCGCGCTATACGAGCCGAACACTTCCGTCGATGTGAACGCGCCGCCTTTATAAGGCGCGACAACCGGCCCGACGAACGCGACCACGAGCCAGAAGACGACGATGAACAGACCGATGAGACCCAGCACCGAAAAGCGGTTGACGAGGCGGCTCATGAGGCCGGGCCTGACGACGACGGGCGCTTGCTCCTGCGGGGCATCGGCGGGCGGCTGATCGTATAGCACGGTCGTGGCGTGAGAAGTGACGTTCCGATTCATCGTTGACGCAGCCTCGGGTTGGAGACGATCTGAGCCAGATCAGCGATGAGCACGAGCGCGAGATAAGCCGCGCAGAACACCATCACGCAGCCCTGCACGAGCGGCATGTCGCGATTGGTGACGGCGTCGACCATGAGGCTCGCGAGACCGGGATAGTTGAAGATCGATTCGACGATCACCACGCCGCCGAACAGATACGAAAGCGAGAGCGCAACCGCATTTGCAATCGGCCCGATGGTGTTCGGCAATACATGCCGCAACACGACGCGCATGGGCGAGGCGCCTTTCAGGACCGCCATCTCCACATACGAAGCGTTGAGCTGATCGAGCACCGCCGCGCGCGTCATCCGCGCCATCTGCGCGACGATCACGCAGCAGAGCGTCATCACTGGCATCGCATAGGTCCGCACGAGCGCGCCGAACGACGATACATCCGACAGATACGACAACGCCGGCAGCCAGCGCAGCTTCACCGCGAAGATCAGCACCGCGATGGTCGCGACGAGAAACTCCGGCACCGCCACCGTCGAAAGCGTGAGCACGTTGAGCACGCGATCAACGAGCGAGCCGCGATACATCGCCGAGAGAATGCCGATGAACAACGCGATCGGCACCGACACCATCGCGGTCAATCCCGCGAGCACGAGCGAATTCGGCAGACGCGTCGAGATGAGTTCACTGACCGGCAGATTGTTCGACAGCGACGTGCCGAAGTTGCCCGTCACCACATGCAGAAGCCATTGCAGATAACGCGTGACGGCAGGCTGATCGAGGCCGAACTGATGCCGCAGCGCGGCCACCTGTTCGGGCGTCGCCGCCTGACCGAGCGCCTGTTGCGCGGCATCGCCCGGCAAGAGACCGGTGATGCCGAACACCACCATCGACACGATCAGCAGCGTGAGCAGCGCGAGGCCGAGGCGCGCGGCGACGAGTCGTTGCGCATGAGCTTTCATCGGATAAACGCCTCTCTCTCGTTGAAGGTTTGACTGCGCGCGCCATCGGAAGATGGCGCACATCCCGCTTCAAAGCATGCTCATGCCTCGAGCCACACGTTCTCCGCGAACATCCAGCCCATCAGGCCCGCGAGCGGAATGCCGCCCAAGCCCTTCAGCTTCGTCGTATGCGCGTCGAGCGAACTCTGGAACATCGGAATGCCGATGCCGCCGTCCGTATGCACGAGCTCCTGCATGTCGCCGTAAATCTTCTTGCGCTTCGCATCGTCCGGTTCGCCACGCGCGGCGACGAGCATCTGGTCGAACTGCGGGCTCTTCCAGTTCGCTTCGTTCCATGGCGCATCGGATTTGAAGAACTGCGTGAAGATCACGTCCGCACTCGGGCGCGCGTTGATGTTGCCGAAGCCGAGCGGATGCTTCATCCAGTGATTCGACCAGTAACCATCCGACGGCACGCGCGTCACTTGCAGATTGATGCCCGCTTGCGGCGCGACCTGCTGCATCAGCACGGCCATCTCCACGGAACCTTCCGCCGCCGGCGATGCGTACAGTTGAATCGGCGTGCTGCCGAGCTTCGCCTTCTGGAAGTGGAACTTCGCCTTGTCCGGATCGAAGCCGCGTTGCGGCAGACCCGACATGTAGTACTTGTTGCTCGGATCGATAGGCTGATCGTTGCCGATCGCGCCATAGCCGCGGAAGATCGTCTTGCGCATCTGCTCGCGATCCATCAGGTACATCATGCCGCGGCGGAAATCCGCATTGCCGGTGATGCCGCCATCGTCGCGCATGATGAGATCGGTGTACTGGCCCGTCTTCGTTTCCAGCACCGCGAAGCCCGGCGTGCCCTTGATCCGCTCGGTCGAGCGCGCGCTCACTGCATTGATGAGCTGCACGTCGCCGGACATCAGCGCGTTCACGCGCGCGGGTTCGTCCGCGATGCCGATCAGCTCCACTTCGTCCAGATGCGGCATGCCCGGCTTCCAGTACTTCTCGTTGCGCACGCCGACGGTACGCACGCCCGGCGAGAACTCCTTCAGCTTGAACGGGCCCGTGCCGACCGCCGTCTTGAAGTCCGTCGTGCCGTCCTTGATGATGAGGAAGTGCGAGTCCGCGAGAATCACGGGCAGGTCCGCGTTCGCGCCCGTCAGCGTGATCGTGAGCTCGTTCGGGCCGGTCGCCTTGATTTCCTTGAACTGATCGGCGAGCGTCTTCGCCTTCGAGCCGACCGCCGGATCCTTATGGCGCATCAGCGAATAGATGACGTCCTGCGGCGCGAGCGATTTGCCATCGTGGAACTGCACGCCGCTGCGCAGCTTCACGACCCACACGGTCGCGTCTTTCGTTTCGAGCGATTCGGCGAGCGCCATCTTCGCGCCGAGATGATTGTCGAGTTCGGTCAGGCCGCTGTAGAACATGAAGCCGCGCGCGTAGTCCGTGCCGAGCGCGCCCTTCGCCGGATCGAGCGTATCGGCGGCTGACGACGACTGCGTCGCCACGCGAATGCGTCCGCCCTGCTTCGGCTTGTCCTGCGCGAAAGCCGCGCCGCTCGCGGTGAGCAGACCCGCGCCCGTCATTGACATGAGTCCGCCCGCGGCCATCGCGCGAAGGACATTGCGCCGGGACGCGCCACGGCGCGTCAGTTCTTCCAGGCGTTTGCCGGCATCGGCGTGAACGAGTGCTTCAGGCGATTTGTCGATGCTCATGAACTTCTCCGCGATAGGGACTGTGAATGTTCGACGGCTTGGTTATTGGATGAAGGCCGTCTGTCTTTGCTTTCGATGCTTCAATAGAAAACGTCTTTGATCGAGTAATACGCACCGACGAGCGGCAGGAACCACGGCTTGCCCGTATGGCCCGGAATCGCGGGCCAGTCGAAATCGCGCCACGGGTTTGCATCGGCGTTGCCGTTCATCACGTCGGCCATGATCTGGCCCATGTGCGTCGACATCTGCGTGCCGTGGCCGCTGTAGCCCATCGAGAAATAGATGCCATCGTGCTGGCCCGCGCGTGGCAGGCGATCCGCGGTGATATCGACGAGACCGCCCCAGCAATAGTCGATGCGCGCACTGGCGAGACTCGGGAAAATCGCTGCGAGATTCGCCTGCAGAATGCGTCCGCTCTTAGCGTCCGATGGACGTTCCGACGCGGTGAAGCGCGCGCGTCCGCCGAGCAGCAAACGTGAATCGGGCGTCACGCGAAAATAGTTGTGCATCAGGCGGCTCGTCGTGTACGAGCGGCGCTGCGGCAACAGTTGCTTCAGTTGTTCCGCTGGCAGCGGCTCCGTCACGATGATGAACGAGCCGACCGGTGCAAGCCTGCGCCGATACCACGCGAACGGTCCATGCTTCGAAGGCCCTGTCGCGATCAGCACTTGCCTTGCGCGCAACGTGCCGCGCTTCGAATCGATTCGATAGGCGCCGCCTTCCTTCGCGATCGCCGTGACTTCAGCGTGCTCATAGAGACGCGCGCCTTGCCTCGCCGCTGCATTCGCGAGGCCGACGGCGAACTTGCCCATATGCATCTGTCCGCCGTGACGTTGCAACAGCCCGCCGTGAAAGGCATCGGACTGCACTTCATTGCGGACCTGCTCGCGATCGAGCACATCGATATCCGGATCGACTTCGCGCCGGATCAACTCGGCGGTCGTCGCGATATGTTCGAGATGATGCGGCTTCGCAGCGAGCTTCAGCTTGCCCGACGCGAGATAGTCGCAATCGATGTTTTCTTCGCGGATCAAACGTTCGACCGTGCTCACCGCCGCCGCATACGCGCGATAACAGCCTTGCGCGCGCTCCACGCCGAGTTGCGAGCGCAGCGCCGCATAATCCTGCGCGACGCCCGTATTGCATTGACCGCCGTTGCGTCCCGACGCGCCGCCGCCCATGCGCCCGGCATCGAGCACGACGACCGACGCGCCGCGCTTCGCCAACGCGAGCGCCGCCGACAAACCCGTGAACCCGCCGCCGATCACGGCGACATCGGCCTGGCCATCCGCCGGGCCTTCGCACGTCGAGATGATCGAAGGCGCGGTATCGAGCCAGTAGGAGTCGAGTTTCATCGGCATTGCTCGCGTGAAGTGGCTTCGATTACAGACCGAGTTGACCGGCGAGATCGCCGATGGTGTCCACTTCGTAATACTCGTAGTACGGCGTGCCCGGCTCGTGGCCGCGCTTCACGAACGCCTTGTGCTTGATGCCCATGTCGTGCGCGGTCATCAGGTCGTAGCGCAGGCTCGACGACACATGCAGCACGTCTTCCGGATTGCAGTTCAATTGATCGAACATGTACTCGAAGCCCTGCATGCGCGGCTTGTACGACTGCGCCTGCTGCGCCGTGAACACGCGATGAAACGGCGCGCCGAGCTTGTCGACGTTGCTCTGAATCTGATCGTCCGATGCGTTCGACAGAATCACGAGCTTGTACTTCTTCGCGAGACGCGAGAGACCTTCCGGCACATCCGGATGCGGGCCCCACGTCGGCACGGCGAGGTAGTATTTTTCGGCTTCGGCTTCGTTGAATTCGACGTTCATGCGCTCGCACGCGCGGCGCACCGAATTGACGATCACGTCGCGATACGGCTTCCACGCGCCGAGCACTTCGTCGCGGCGATAGCCCGCGAAGAACTTGACGAATTGTTCGAGGTCGTCGCCCTGCAGGCGGTCTGCGTACATCTCGCGGGTCATGTCGGCCATGCGGAATTTCGTCAGCGTGCCGTAGCAGTCGAACGTGATGTACTTCGGCTCGAAATCGATCATGATGTCAGTCCTGTCGTGTGTTGGTTGAAACAAGAAACAGCGAAGTGTCGAGAAAATTTAAACAAGGCAAAAATGACTGATGGCGTTGAATGCGTGCCTCGCGACGATATAAGTCATGCGTTTTGAGGCGTCGCCACAGCAGAAAATGCGGCGCACGTTTGGAACGATCGTGCGCTTCAGCCTTCCGTATCGATGAGCACGCTCTTGAAGCGCAGATTCGCTTCGTAAGCCTGCCGTCCGAGATCCTTGCCAATGCCAGAGCGCTTGTAGCCGCCCGTCGGAATCACGAAATCGCTGGTACGTCCATAGCGATTCACCCATACCGTGCCCGCTTCGATGCCGCGTACCATGCGCAACGCGCGACCGATGTCCGCGGTATGCACGCCCGCAGCAAGGCCGTAGTCCGGATGCGCTGCGAGTTCCAACGCTTCTTCTTCGGTGTCGAACGACTGCACGGTGAGCACCGGGCCGAAGATTTCATTGCGCACGGCGTCGCTCTCCTGCGTGACGTCGCACAGCAACGTTGGCGAATAGAACGCGCCGGGCGTCGCGGCATCGGCACGCATTCCGCCGCAACGCACGGTCGCGCCGTTCGCGATGCTGCGCTGAACGATCGCATCGATGCGCTGCGCCTGCGGCTCCGAAATGATCGGCGGCAAGGTCGTGCCCGCAGCCCAGGTCGCGCCCGCTTTCAGTTCGCCGAATGCTTGCGCGATGCGATCCGTCAGTTCTTCGGCGATGCCGCGCTGCACGAGCAGCCTCGATCCCGCGACGCACACTTGCCCCGCATTCCCCGTGATGGCGCCCGCGATGCGACGTGCAACCTCATCGATGCGCGGTGCGTCGGCGAACACGATCTGCGGGCTCTTGCCGCCCAGTTCCAGCGTGACCGGCTTCGTGCCGCTTTGCGCGCATGCGGCCATGATCGCGGCGCCGGTGTGCGTCGATCCGGTGAACGTCACTTTGCCGATGCGGGGATGACGCACGAGCGCATCGCCGGTGGTGCGGCCATCGCCCTGAACGACGTTGAAGATGCCCGGCGGCACGCCCGCTTCGAGCGCGAGCTCGGCGAGACGCAACGCGCTGAACGGCGTCATCTCCGAAGGCTTCAGCACGACCGCGTTGCCCGCCGCGAGCGCGGGCGCGGTCTTCCATATGCCCATCACGAGCGGAAAGTTCCACGGAGCAATCGCGCCGATCACGCCATACGGCTCCGCGATCGTCATGCCGAGATGTCGATGATCCGTTGCCGCAACATCGCCGCCGATCTTGTCGGCAAGCTCCGCATAGAAGCGGATGCTCTCGGCGGTGAACGGCACGTCCCAGTTGTATGCGTCGCGCACCGGCCGCGTCGAGCCGATCGCTTCGAGCGGCGCGAGATTCGCAGCGTCGGCAGCGACGAGATCGGCGAACTTGCGCAGCACGCGTGCGCGCTCGCGTGGCGCGCGGCGGGCCCAGTCGCTCTTTTTGAACGCGCTGTAGGCGTTCTGCACCGCGTAGTCGATCATCGCGTCATCGGCGACGGGCACCGAGGCATACGCGACGCCATCCGACGGACGCGTTACCTCGATTCGCGACGCGCCCGCATCGATCAGTTCGCCGCCGATGAAGTGCCCGCTTCTGATGACGATGCTGGCAGGATCGAACCGGTCCATATGCGTGAGTCCTCCTCGGCATGTTGCGTTGACATGACTCCATCGTAGGGCCAGCGCGCCGGCATATTTCGCCGACAAAATTGCCGATTCAGCACAGCGCGCGCGTTCTTGCCGCGATAACCTGCGGTTTTGCGTTGCACCACGCGGCGGAATCTCGCGCCGTGCGGGACAGGAAGATCGTCCTAGCCATGCGCGCTGCGCGGTGTCAAAGTCACGGTAAATGTCTTCAAACTGAGGAGGCCGCGTGCCTGACTCGAACAATAACGAAGTGGTCGAATACCGGGCTTTCACGCTCGACGACCTTCCTGCAGCGCACGCGTTGTCCGCGTCCGTGAAATGGCGGCATCGCGCGGACGATTGGCGTTTCGCGGCGCGTATCGGCAGCGGCTTCGCGGCGGTCGATCAGAACGGTGCGCTCGTCGGTACGGCGCTCGCGTTTCAGTTCGGCGCGGATGCGGCGACGCTCGGCATGTTCATCGTGTCGCCGGAACATCAGCGGCGCGGCATCGGGCGCGGACTGCTCGACCGCCTGCGTGCGAAGCTCGGTCCGCGCATGCTGCTGATCCACGCATCGAACGAAGGCAAGCCGCTTTGCGTGGAACGCGGCTTCGAAACCATCGACACCATTCATCAACATCAGGGCGCGGCCTTTCAGCCGCCGCTCGTTTCGCTGCCGCCGGGCGAACGGCTCCGTCCGATCGGTGCGAAGGATACGCCGCGTCTTGCCGCGCTGGCATCGCGGGCAAGCGGGCTGGATCGCACGGAACTCATGCCGCAATTGCTCGATGTCGCGAGCGGCATCGCACTCGATCGCGATGGCGAACTGATCGGCTTCGCACTCTTCCGACGTTTCGGCGATGGTCACGTGATCGGCCCGGTCGTCGCGCCCGAGTCGGCGGACCAGAACCGCGCCAAAGCGCTGATCAGCTATTGGCTCGCGCTGAACGCGGGCATGTTCGTGCGCATCGATACGCCCTTGCGTTACGGCCTTTCCTCGTGGCTGGAAGGACTCGGCCTGCCGCTCGTCGATACCATCGAGCAGATGGCGCTCAACGGCAAGCCATCCACCGATGCGACGTTCACGCAATTTGCGCTGACGAGCCAGGCCGTGTGGTAATCGATCGTCACGCCTTCGCGAGCCACGCGAACTCCGCGAACCAATAGCCCATCACGCGTCCTGACGGCGTCCCCTTCAAGCCGCGCAAGTTCGAGCTTTGCGCGTCGATGAAGTTGATGAAGGCCGGAATCACGAGACTGTTCTTCTGGTAGACGATGGTCTGCATGTCGCCGTACATCTGCTTGCGCTTCGCTTCGTCGCGTTCGCGGCGCGCCTGTATCAACAGTTGATCGAACTGCTCGTTCTTCCAGCCGGACTCGTTCCAGTTCGCGTTCGAGCGAAAGAACTGCGTGTACAGCAGATCGAGCGTCGGGCGCGGCAGGATCGAGCCGTAGGTCATCGGATACTTCATCCAGTAGGTCGTCCAGTAACCATCGGCGGGCACGCGGCGCACGTTGATGTCGACGCCCGCCTGTTTCGCCGCCTGCTGGATCAGCATCGCGGAATCGAGCGCGGTCTCGACAGATGGCGGCGCGATGATCTCCGCACGCGCGCCCGGCGTGCCGGCCTTCTTGAAGTGGAACTGCGCCTTGTCCGGATCGAACGTGCGCTGAGGCAATCCCTTCATGAAGTATGGATGCCACTCGGGCACCGGATGATCGTTCGCGAGCGTGCCGTGTCCGCGCAACATCACGTTCACGATGCGCTGGCGATCATGCAGATACTTGATGCCTTCGTTGAAGTCCGCGCTCTTTGTCGGCAGCATGTCCTGCCGCTGCGCGAGATCGGAATAGAGTTGCGACGGACTTTCGAGCACGGTCACCTTGCCGGTCTGCTTCACGCGGTCGACATCGCGCGCGGGCAGTGGCGAGATGAGCTGCACATCGCCCGCGAGCAGCGCATTGGTGCGCGCTGCATCATCGCCGATGCCGATGATCTCCACTTCATCCAGATACGGACGCCCCGGCTTCCAGAAGTTCGCATTGCGCGCGCCGATGCAGCGTTGCGCCGGCGTGAACTCTTTGCATGTGAACGGTCCCGTGCCGTTGCCCTTCGAAAAATCGGTCGTGTTCGCGGCGACAATCACGAGATGCGGAATCGCGAGCAGCGCGGGAAGATCGACGTTCGGCTCGGTCAGCGTGATCTCGACTTTCAACGGTCCCGCCGCCTTCACCGAGCTGATGCCATCCGCTATCGATTTCGCTTTCGAGCCGGTCGCCGGGTCCTTGTGGCGCATCAACGAGAACACGACATCGTCGGATGTCAGCGGCTTGCCGTCGTGGAAATGCACGTTGGGCCGCAGTGTGACGGTCCATGTCGTGAAGTCGTCGGATTCGAGCTTCTCCGCGAGCGCGTTCTGCGTCTTGAAGTCGGCGTCCAGTTCGGTGAGGCCGCTATAGAACATGTACGCACGAGCGTAATCGCCGGTATGCGTTCCCTTCGCGGGATCGAGCGAGTCCATCAGCGACTGATTCGCGAGCGCCACGCGGATGCGTCCGCCGCGTTGCGGCGCGGGCTCGTTCGCGGCGAATGCAAGCGACGATGCGCCCGGCAAGATCAGCGTCGCCGCACCCGCCGCGGCAAGCGTTTTGATCGCCTTGCGGCGGCTCGGATCGGCAACTACGAAGTCCTTCGGCAATGTCATGTGAGCCTCGCTCGTTCATTGTCGTTTCAACGGATGAGATGCAACCTGCCTTCACAGCGCCATGCAAAGCCGATAGGCGTCATAGATGGCCGTATGGATATCGCGCGACGCGCTGGCATCGCCGATGCGGTACAAGTGGAACTGTCCTTCCTCGCGTTCCTTCGCTTCGGGTTGCGGCTTGCCTGTCGCGAATGCTTCGAGATCGGTGTAGCCGTCATTGGCCGAATACATGCGCGCCGCTTCGAAGAGATCCTCGACCGCGAGCATGCCGCGCTCGACCACGACATGATCCGCTTCCATCTCGACGAGCTCGTTCGTCAGATGATGACGGAACACGGCGCGGCGCTTGCCGCCATCGGTCGCGCTCACTTCGATCAATTCGATGTTCGTGCGGACCGGCACATCCCAGCGCGCGATATTGCGCATCCAGACCTGATCGTCGCCGCGTCCGCCGGTTTCCTGCGCGGGCACGCTGTCGATGAGCGCGAGCGATACAGCAAGGCCCGCATCGACATAACGCTCGGCGCAGAGATACGCGTTATGCCGGCCCGTGCCGTCGTAAACGAGCACGCTGCCTTCGCGCGGCGGCGTTTCGGTGAGCGCATCGAAGACGGACTTGCAGAGCTCGCCGCCCGGCAACGCATCCAGATTCGGCAGGCCGCCCGTCGCGACGATGACCACATCCGCGCCATGATCGAGCACGTCGCTCAACTCGGCGTAGTGGTTGTAGCGCACATCGACAGCGAGCTTGTCGAGTTGCGCCACGCGCCAGTCGACGATGCCGATAAGATCGCGCCGCCAGCTTCCCGTCGCCGCGAGCAACATCTGTCCGCCCGCCTCCGAGTTCGCCTCGAGCACGGTGACGTCATGGCCGCGCGTCGCGCAGATGCGCGCGGCTTCGAGGCCCGCAGGTCCCGCGCCGACGACGAGCACGCGCTTCTTCTGCGCGGCCTCCGGTATGTCATGCGTGAGATACGTCTCGCGCGACGTCGCCGGGTTATGAATGCACGTCGCGCGAAAGTTGCGGCAGAACGATGCGCCGACGCACGGCCTCGCTTCATCCTCCTTGCCTGCTTCGACGAGCTTCACGAGATGCGGCTCCGCGATATGCGCGCGCGTCATGCCGACCATGTCGAGCAGACCTTCGCGTATCGCATAACGCGCCGTGGCGAGATCGGCGATCTTCGCTGCGTGGAAGACGGGCAGATCGACCGCGCGCTTGAACGCGGCCGCTTTGGGCAGCCACGGTGCAGACGGCACGAACATGCCCGGCATCGAGTTGACCGCGAGCGACATCTTCGTGTCCATGCGCCCGAACGTGACGTTGAAGAAATCGAACAGACCCGTGCTCTGCAGGATGCGCGACATCTCCAGCCCTTCCTCGAAGCTGCATCCGTCTTCGAGCGCGAAGCGAAAGCCGACGATGAAATCGTCGCCCACCTGCTTGCGTATTTCTTCGTGAACCTCGATTGCGAAGCGCACGCGATTCGCCGTCGAACCGCCGTATTTATCGGTGCGCAGGTTCACGGTCGGGTCCATGAACTGGCCGATGAGATGCCCGCCCGCATGCGTTTCGATGCCGTCCAGACCGCCATCGCGGCAGCGCTTCGCCGCAAGGCCGAAGTCGCGGATCACGCGTTTGATGTCGGCATCGTGGATAGCCTGCGGCATCGCCCGATGCAGCGTTTCGCGCACGGCCGATGGCGCGATCATCGGCAGCCACGGTTCCGTGTATGCATCGCCGCGCCGCCCGAGATGTGTGATCTGGCACATGAGCGCTGCGCCGTGCGTATGGACGCGATCGGAAAAGCGCCGCAGATGCGGCACCACGGCATCGGTCGAGACGTTGATCTGCTGGAACGTATTGGGACTGTCGAGGCTGACGTTCGACGAGCCGCCGAACATCGTCAGCGCGATACCCCCTTTCGCCTTTTCCTCGTGATACCGTTGATAAACCTCCTGAGGGAATTCATCACGCGTGAGACGGCTCGCGTGACTCGTGCTCATCACACGGTTTCTGAGTACGAGATGCCTGAGGGCAAAGGGCTGAAGCAACGGGTCCGACGAAGCAGTGGTCATGGCCTGCGAGAAGAAGTAAGCGTCGGACTCAAGGTAAGGAGGTCAATATGCGCCGTCAAATTACAAATGGATGCACGCCCCTTAACATGGTGTTGTATGAGTCTGCGACTTCCGTCCCTTCAGGCACTGCTCGTCTTCGAAACATCCGCGCGGCTCTTGAGCTTCACCAAGGCGGCCGGCGAACTCAACGTGACGCCCGTCGCCGTGAGCCGCATGGTGGCGCGTCTCGAAGACGCGCTCGGCTTCAGGCTCTTCGATCGCACGAAGCTAGGGCTTACCCTGACCGATCGCGGCGCAACATTGCAGCGCGCCGTTGCATCGGGTTTCGGGCAGATCGGCGATACCATCGATGAACTCAAGCGCGATCATGCGCAAGGCGAAATCGTCACGCTGTCGCTCGCGAGCGGCTTCGCCGCCTTGTGGCTCTTGCCGCGTTATGCGGGGTTTCGCCGCGCGTTTCCTTCCATCAATCTGCGCTTGCAAGTGATGGCCGGGCGGCTCTACGGACCGCTCGAAGATGCGGACCTCGGCATCCGGCTGCATGGTCCGGGTTCGGAGAAGGAACCGCTTCTTCTTTGTCCGGAGATCATCGTCCCTGTCTGTAGTCCGAACTATCGCGCCGAATTCGGCCCGCTCGATACGCCGGCGAGCATCGAAGGTCACGCCTATATTCATCTCGACGTGACCACGCTTTCCTGGGCGGATTTTCATCGTGCGACGGGGCTGTCCGACAAGGGCATCGGCGAAGCGGTGCATCACACCGATCCCGGACTCGCCGTGCAATGCGCGATGCTCGGACAAGGCGTCGTGCTCGGCTGGCTGCTCGCGATCGCGGCGCCGTTGAACGAGGGCAAGGTCATTCCCGCGTGGGACCGATACATCGAAACGGGCTGCAATTACGTGCTCGAACATCGCTCGTCGAATCCGTCGGAAAGCACGCGCGCGGTGGCGCAATGGCTCATCGACGAAATGAGGAAGGAACTCGAGGATGCTCGTCGCGTGCTCGCGCCGCTGAAAACGGTGCCCAAGCACCGCGCCGATCACGCAAGCATGGCTCGATCACCTTCCTGAGGGCGCGGACACCGAACGCTCGCGCTGCCAGCAGCGCAGGCCGAAAAACGGCACGACGCCATAAGCGTGATCGAGCATGTCCGATAGCAACGCCTCGTAGCGCTCCCAGCGAATCTCGTCGATGAACACGCAGATCTCCAGTGCCACGACCGCCGTCGTGGACTGGACGTGGCGAATCACGAGCGGCATGTCGCGACGCACGGCCGGGTGCGCGCGCAAATATCCGCTGAGATAGTGCCGATACAAACCGAGGTTCGTGCGGCGCTCGCCTTCGACGGTCACGAGCGGCTGTTCTATCGCTGCGTGCAATTGCGCGAGCAACGCGTCGTCGGGATAGCGGATCGTGTCCACGTCGAAGTGAATCGCATGCCGCAAGCGTCGCGCGCCCGACGCGACCATGCCGCGCCAGTTCTTCACGCTGTTCGTCAGCAGCAGTTGGCTCGGCAACATGACGACGGTGTTGTCGAAGTTGCGCACCTTGATCGTGTTCAAGGCAATATCGATGACGATGCCATCGGCGACATATCCGGGCACTTCGATCCAGTCGCCCACGCGCAGCATGTCGTACGCGGCGAGCTGGATGCTGGCGACGAAGCCGAGCAGCGAGTCGCGAAAGATGATGATGAGCAGCGCCGTGATCGCGGAGAGACCGGTGAGCAGATAAACGGGCGAACGCTCGAGCAGCAGCGAAACGACCGCGATCAGCGCGACGAGATACACGACGATCGTGGCGATCTGCAGAAAGCTCTTGATGGGCCGCTCGCTCGCCGAAGGAAAGTGGCTATAGCGCTCGTCGATGCTGTCGCGCAATGCAAGCGCCGCGCGCACCATCGTGTAGACCATGTAGCAGGCCGCGAGTATGGCGAGCGGCTTGCCGAGCGCCGGGATCACCGGAAACGTGAGCCCCGTGAGCAACGGCGCCGCGGCATAGACGATAGCGGCAGGCACGAGCGGCGCAAGCCGATGAAACACGCGATGTCGCTCCGCCGCGATCAGCCACTTGCGCCCTTCCTTGCGTGCGAGCCGGTTGACGATCACGAGCATGAACCAGCGCGTCAGGTAGTAGCAGATGACGCTCGCGAGGAAAATCGCCAGCAGCATGGCGATCACGAGAAGCGTCGCGATGAGCCAGCTATCGGTGGCGACGTTGACTTGCCAGTCGGGTCCCACTTCGAAACGCAAGCTGTTGCCGAACATGGACGCTCCCGTATGGGCGAACCGATGTGATTATTCAGGCGAATCCGACGAGACCGTTGCTTTGCCGAATATTGTAGTAGCGTCGCGACGATGCACGCGATGATCGAAGCCCTTCGCATTTCCCGATTTTCCCGCTACAATTCGGTCCCCTTGCCCAGGTGGCGGAATTGGTAGACGCACTATCTTGAGGGGGTAGCGCCGCGAGGCGTTCGGGTTCGAGTCCCGACCTGGGCACCAGTTGCATCCGCAACGACTTCTGTTTTCTTCTCTCTGCGCGTCGAACGCAGCTTGTGCGTTTCCGGCGGCGCAGTCAGGCCCGCGACGGCCGCTCCCGACTGAATCAAGAATTCCCTGAACGCATTGGCGACCTGAGGCAGGCGTCGCTCCGACATATGCACGACATGCCAAGCGCGCTCGATCGGCGTCGAAGGCACGGGAAGCGTCGAGAGCAAGCCCGCCTGCATTTCGAGCGCGCACGCGTGCAGCGAAAGAAACGCCACGCCGAGTCCCGCTTCGACGAGCTGCTTGATCGCTTCATTGCTCGATAACTCGGACGCGGCATGCAGCTTCAGACCCGCTTCCTTGAACAGCCCTTCGATCGCGACGCGCGTGCCCGAGCCGCGCTCTCTGACAAGCAGATTCGCCGATTCGAGATCGGTCAGACGCAGGCGCTTCGCGCGCATCAGCGGATGCGAAGGCGCGGCGACGAACGCCATCGGATGCTTCGCGAATGCGGCGGCGCTCGTGCGCAGTTCGCGCGGCTGCCGTCCCATGATCGCGAGATCGATTTCATTCGTCGCGAGCATGCGGACGATGTCATCGCGATTGCCGATGCGAAACTGCAGCTTCACGCCGGGCCGCTCCTTCGTGAAGCGCACGAGCAGCGGCGGCACGAGATATTCCGCCGTCGTGATCGCACCGATGCGCAACGTGCCGCCCAGTTCGCCGCGCAACGCCGCCACTTCTTCGCCCGCTTCGTTCCAAAGGCTCAGGATTTCGTTCGCGTAACGCGCCATTACTTCGCCCGCAGCCGTGAGCTGCACTTCGCGGCCGACGCGGCGCAAAAGCGGCGTGCCCGCGGCTTCGCCGAGCAACGAGATTTGCAACGAGACCGCCGGCTGCGTGAGATGCAGTTCATCGGCGGCGCCCGAGATGCTGCCCACGCGCGCGACGGTCTGCAGCGTGCGCAACTGACGGAAGGTCGTGGTCTTTAACATTAGTGAAAACTTATGAGTCGGCGATAAATACTAAATAGCGCATATGTTTTCGGGACCTTATATTTTTCCCAACGAGGTCGTCAAGCATCCACACAGCACTTCCGGGAGAGCCATGATGTTGAATCCTTACGCGCAACGGCAGGTCGATTCGCCTCATCGCATCGTGATCGTCGGCGGCGGCGCCGCCGGGCTGGAACTCGCGACGCGTCTGGGCAATAGCGTCGGCAAGCGGCGGCGCGCCGAGGTGATCCTCATCGACCGCTTTCCGACGCACTTCTGGAAGCCGCTTCTGCATGAAGTCGCGTCGGGACAGATCGATGCATCGAGTCATCAGATCGATTACGCCGCGCACGCGAAGTGGAATCACTTTCGCTTCGAGCAGGGCGCGCTCGCGAACATCGATCGTGGACGCCGCGAGATCGTCATCGACGAGACGACCGATATCGACGGACGTCCGCTCCTGCCGAAGCGAACGCTCGCCTTCGATTCGCTCGTGCTCGCGCTCGGCAGCGTGACGAACTTCTTCTCGATTCCCGGCGCGGCGCAGCATGCGCTGACGCTCGAAACGGTGGAGCAGGCGGAAACGTTCCGGCGGCGTCTGTTGTCGAGCCTTCTGCGTTCGAGTCATGCGCGGCAGGCGACGCCCGGCGCGGCGCGCACGCCGGTTTCGGTGACGGTGATCGGCGGCGGCGCGACGGGCGTCGAACTGGCCGCCGCGCTGCGCGGATCGGCGGAAATGCTGCGCGAGTATCACCTCGCGTCGATCGACCCGGCCAGCGACATCCGCATTCGTCTGCTGGAAGGCGCGCCGCGCGTGCTGCCCGCGCTGCCCGAACGCATTTCGACGCGCGCTCAGGACGTGCTCGCCAAGCTCGGCGTGGAAGTGCGGCTGGGTTGCCGCGTGCGTTCGGTGGACGAGCAGGCCGTATCGACCGCGGATGGCGAAACGCTCACAAGCGACATCACGATCTGGGCCGCGGGCGTGGAAGGCGCGCCGGTGTTGCGCACGCTGGAAGGATTGCCGCTGAACCGGCTGGGACAGGTGATCGTCGATGCAACCTTGCAGGTCGAACCCGGCTCAGGCATCTACGCGATGGGCGACTGCGCCGCGTGCGCCGCAGCGAAAGGCGACGCGCTCGTGCCGCCGCGCGCGCAGGCCGCGTTTCAGCAGGCCGTCTATCTCGCCGATGCCCTCGCGCGCCGCCTCGACGAACGCGCCGTGCCGCTCTTCGCGTACCGCGATCAGGGCACGCTCGTCTCCTTCGGACGCGCAGGCGCGGCGGGCGCGCTGATGAGCGAGTTGCTGCGCCGGCCGCTGTTCATCGACGGATGGTTCGCGGCGTCGTGCTACCGGCATCTGTATCGCCGGCACATCATGGGGCTGACGGGCGTCAAGCGGGCGCTGATGTACGCCGCGAGCCAATGGCTGCGCGAGCGCGTGCGGCCTACCGTGAAGCTGAACTGACGCCGTTTCAGCGCATTGCGACAGCCGTGCCGGACTCGGCGCGGCCCGACACGAGGCATTGGGACCGGAACGCGTCGCGCTGGCTGCTCGCGGCGGCGTGGCTGAAGCCCTTGCTCAGGGCGTCGAATTCGATCTGCGCCGCGCTCTGCGCGCACGACGACGCGGCCAGGTCGCGTCCCTGCGCGTGGAGCATGGCGCGATCGGCGACGAGATACGCGACGAGCGCAAAGACGACGGCCTTGAATGTTTTCTTCATGCTTGTCTCCTTCCTTGCGTTCTAGGCTAAGGGCCACGCGGCTTCCGGCAAATCAGGGCAAGCCCGAAGCGAACGAACGATTCATTCACGTCGACGTGCCGCCGAGCCGGAATCGGTAAAAAAGTCAAGGTCGTTCGGCGCAATGAATTTGATACGCCGCAATGCACAAAAAACTATTCTTTTGAGTTATCCTCGTTAACCCTTAGGAATACGCCTAAGTCATTCGGGCTGCGCGCCGGATTCAAGCCTCCGCGCACTCGTCCTGCCTTACATTCCACTGTCAGCGCCTTCCCAGCGAGCACGTTTCTTCGCGTGCTGGCCGTGCTTTGCGCCCGATTTCGACCGAGCTATGCATCTGCCGTCAGTTCTCAGTTTTCTTATCTGGATTCCAGTGGTGTCGGGCATCTTCGTGCTGACGTTCAGCGCATCCGCGACGCTCTCGCGCGCCGTCGCCCTGTTCGGCGCGATTCTCAGCCTGTTGCCCGTCGTGCCGCTGCTCTCCCGCTTCGACGCGTCGTCCAGCGCGATGCAGTTCGTCGAGCGCGTCGAGTGGCTGCCGCAGTTCGGCATTTCGTACCATCTGGGCGTCGACGGCATTTCGCTGTGGTTCACGGTGCTGACGGCCGTCACCACGCTCATCATCTTCGTCGCGTCGTGGCGCTCGGTCACGAAGCAGGTCGCGCAATACTACGGCGCGTTCCTCGTGCTGTCGGGCTGCATGCAGGGCGTGTTCGCGTCGCTGGATGGCATGCTGTTCTTCGTGTTCTTCGAGGCTTCGCTGATTCCGCTGTATCTGCTGATCGGCACGTGGGGCGGCGAGCGGCGCGTGTACGCGGCGATTCGCTTCTTCTTTTTCTCGCTGCTCGGCTCGCTTGCAATGCTGGCCGCGCTCGTTTATCTGTGGACGCAGGCGCATACCTTCGATATCGACGCATGGCGCAACCTGAAGCTCGGCTTCACGCCGCAGATCGTCGTCTTCGTCTGCTTCCTCGCGGCGTTTTCGGTCAAGGTGCCGATGTGGCCGGTCCACACCTGGCTGCCCGACGTGAACTCGGAAGGTCCGACGGGCGCGGCGGTGCTGCTCGGCATGCTGAAGATCGGCGGCTACGGCATGTTGCGCTACGTGTTGCCGATCGTGCCCGACGCATCGCACTTCTTCGCCCCGGCGATGATCGCGCTGTCGCTCGTCGCGGTGATCTACGGCAGCCTCGTCGCGCTCGCGCAGACGGACATGCGCAAGCTGCTTGCCTACTCGGCAGTCGCGCACATGGGTCTCGTGACGCTCGGCCTCTTCACCTTCGACCGCCTCGGCACCGAAGGCGCGGTCGTGCAGATGCTGTCGTACGGCATCGTGTCCGGCGCGATGCTGCTGTGCACCGGCGTGCTCGTCGAGCGCACGAAAAATGGCTCGATCGATGCCTACGGCGGCGTCGCCAACACGATGCCCCGCTTCGCGGTCTGCGCGATGCTGTTCGCGATGGCCAATGTCGGCCTGCCGGGCACCTCGGGTTTCGTCGGCGAGTTTCTAGTGTTGATGGGCGCGATCCGCCTCAACTTCTGGATCGGCGCGGCTGCGGCCACGTCGCTGATCCTGAGCGCGGCCTATACGCTGTGGATGGTCAAGCGTGTGATTTTCGGCGCGGTGAAGAACGAGCGCGTCGCCGGTCTGCGCGATCTCGGCAAGCGCGAACTCGTGCTGTTCGGCGCGATGGCCGTGCTGGTGCTGGGTATCGGCGTGCATCCGAAGACCTTCACGGACGCGATGGGCCCGTCCGTCGAAAGACTGCTCGCGGCGGCGCAAAGCTCGACGCTGCCCGACGACGGCAGCGCGCCGTCCTACAACGCGCGCCGCGAAGCGGTTTCGGAGCGCACGCCGGGCTGAGTTCCGGCAAAGATGGAACTACGCCGCTAACATTTCGAGTGTTCGCGGACACACGCCGCGGCGCCGCTCTATACTGAGCGGCGCCGCGTTCGTTTTTGCATCGCCTGATCCATCCGAAATTCGCCATTGCATTCGTTCGATATGCAGTCAATGGAGGCCTGGACATGAAGAAGAACTCCGCAGCCATCTGGATTCTCGGCGCGATGGTCATCGGCATAGTGGTTGGCTACATGATCTTCACGAGCTTTCCCGACAAGAAGACCGCCACGGAGATCGCCGGCTACATCTCCCTCGGGTCCGACGTGTTCCTGCGCCTCATCAAGATGCTGATCGGGCCGCTCGTGTTCTCCACACTGGTCGTCGGCATCGCGCACATGGGCGACGCCGCCTCGGTCGGACGCGTGTTCGCCAAGGCGCTCGGCTGGTTCCTCACCGCGTCGCTCATTTCGCTGCTGCTCGGCCTCGTGATGTCGAACTTGCTCAAGCCCGGCGATAACCTCGGCTTGCCGCTTCCCGACATCGGCGCATCGGCGAATCTCGCGACATCGAAGTTCACGCTGAAAGACTTCGTCAGTCACATGGTGCCGCGCTCGTTTGCCGAAGCGATGACCAACAACGAGATCCTGCAGATCGTCGTGTTCTCGATGTTCTTCGGCGTCGCGCTCGCCGCGCTCGGCGAACGCGGCAAGATCCTGCTCGCCGCGATCGATCAGCTGTCGCACGTCATGCTCAAGATCACCGGCTACGTGATGAAGCTCGCGCCGCTCGCCGTGCTCGCCGCGATGGCCGCGACCGTCGCGGTCAACGGGCTGACGATCCTTCTGAAGTTCGCGGTCTTCATGGCCGACTTCTATATCAGCCTCTTTCTGCTGTGGGGCCTGCTCGTGCTCGCGGGCTTCCTGTTTCTGCGGCGGCGCGTGTTCAAGCTGCTGTCGCTCATCAAGGAAGCGTTCATGCTTTCGTTCGCGACCGCGAGCTCGGAGGCCGCGTATCCGAAGATCCTCGACGCGCTCGATCGTTTCGGCGTGAAGCGCAAGATCTCCAGCTTCGTGATGCCGATGGGCTACTCCTTCAACCTCGACGGCTCGATGATGTATTGCACGTTCGCGACGCTCTTCATCGCGCAGGCGTACGGCATTCATCTGCCGATCAGCACGCAGATCACGATGCTGCTGATCCTCATGCTGACATCGAAAGGCATGGCCGGCGTGCCGCGCGCGTCGCTGGTCGTGATCGCGGCCACGCTCAATCACTTCAACATTCCCGAGGCGGGACTGCTGCTGATTCTCGGCGTCGATACCTTCCTCGACATGGGGCGCTCGGCGACCAACGCCGTCGGCAATTCGATCGCGAGCGCGGTCGTCGCGAAGTGGGAAGGCGAGCTGCTGACGGAATCGGAGGCGGCGAAGAATGCGGCGCGCATCGAGGCCGAACAGGACGCGTCGCTCGCGCATCCCGCGCAGGTCTGACGGAGACGAGCCATGAAGACGCAGCGCTTCTGGTCGGCGCTGGCTGCGGCCAGCCTGATCGCGATCGCTCCGAACGCGCGCGCGGCCGACGACGTGCAGACACCGCCGCCCGACAACGACGCCTACGCGCCCGCGACGCTGACCGGCACGCTCGCCAAGGCGCGCGACACGGGCACGATCGCGATCGGCTATCGCGATGCCTCAGTGCCGTTCTCGTATCTGAACGCGCGCAAGGAGCCGATCGGCTATTCGATCGAACTCTGCAAGTCGATCGTCGCCGCGATCGGCAATGCGGTGCACAAGAACCTGAACATCCGGTGGGTGCCCGTGACGCCGGAGAATCGCATCGAAGCGGTCGTCGATGGCCGTGTCGATCTCGAATGCGGCTCGACCACGAGCAACGTCGAGCGGCAGAAACGCGTGGCCTTTTCGCCGATCTTCTTCGTGGCCGGCACCAAGGTGATGGTCAGGAAAGGGTCGCCGATCCGCTCGTTTCGCGATCTCGCGGGCAAGAAGGTCGCGGTGACGGCAGGCACGACGAACGAGAAGGCGCTGCGCGATCTCGACCGGAAGTTCGCGCTCGGCCTGCAGTTGCAGATCGTGCCGGATCACGCGGAAGGCTTCGCGCGCGTCGCGAACGGCGAGGCCGATGCCTTCGCCACCGACGACGTGCTGCTCTACGGCCTCATCGCGGAGAACGCGGCGAAGGGCGGCGCGTATCAGGTGATCGGCGATTATCTGTCGTATGACCCGTACGGCATCATGTATCGCAGGGACGATCCCCAGCTTGCGCAAGTCGTGAAGGATACGTTCCAGAACCTCGCCGCCGATGGCGAAATCGAGCGTCAATACAAGCGCTGGTTCCTGCAACGTCTGCCGTCGGGAAAAAGCCTCGACATGCCGATGAGCGCGCAACTCGAGAGCATCATCGAGTCGATGGCGGGCGGCGAGGCGCAGTAGCGCGCGGGCGTCCTTACTCGTCGACGAGCTGGCGCACGCGCGCGGCCAGCGTTTCGATCGCGAACGGCTTGGTCAGCACTTGCATGCCGGGCTCCAGGCGTCCATTGCCGATCACCGAATTCTCCGCATAGCCGGTGATGAAGAGCACTTTCAGATCGGGACGCGCCTCGCGCGCCGCATCGGCCATCTGGCGTCCGTTCATGCCGCCGGGCAAGCCGACATCGCTGATGAGCAGATCGATCCGCACATTCGACTGCAACAGCTTGAGGCCCGCGATGCTGTCGGCGGCTTCGATCACCGCGTAGCCGGCCTCTTCCAGCACATCGACGATAAGCATGCGAACGCTCGGTTCATCGTCGACGACGAGCACGGTTTCGCCCGACTCCGCGCCGGAGATCGGCGATGCGGATTGATCGGCGGCATCGTCATCGACACCGCCATAGAAGCGCGGCAGATAGATGCAGACCGTCGTGCCCTGCCCGACTTCGGAATAGATCCGAACCTGGCCGCCCGATTGCTTCGCGAAGCCGTAGATCATCGATAGACCGAGGCCCGTGCCCATGCCGATCGGCTTGGTCGTGAAGAACGGATCGAACGCATTCGCGATGACATCGGGCGTCATGCCGGTGCCGGTATCCGTCACGCACAGCGACAGGAACTGGCCTTCGGGCATGTCGTGGCTTTGGGCCGCGCGGTGGTCGATCCACTTGTTGGCCGTTTCGATGGTGATGCGCCCGCCATCGGGCATCGCGTCTCGTGCATTGATGCACAGGTTGAGCAGCGCGTTTTCCAGTTGTCCCGAATCGACGAGCGCGGGCCACAGGCCCGTCGCGCCGACAGACTCCACCTTGATGCCCGGGCCGACCGTGCGCTGGATCAGTTCGGTCATGCCGTTGACGAGCGCGTTGACGTCCGTGGGACGCGGATCGAGCGTTTGCCGCCGCGAAAACGCCAGCAGCCGATGCGTCAGCGCCGCCGCGCGCCGCACCGCGCCTTGCGCCGCGACGACGTATTTGTCGACCTCCGCGATCCGTCCTTGGCTCAGCCGAATGCCGAGCAACTGCAGCGAGCCCGACACGCCCGCCAGCAGATTGTTGAAGTCGTGCGCGAGGCCGCCCGTCAACTGACCGACCGCTTCCATCTTCTGCGCCTGACGGAGTTGTTCTTCCGCGCGCATCAATTCCGCCGTGCGCTCGGCGACGCGCTGCTCCAGCGTTTCGTTGAACGCGCGCAGCGACGCGATCGCGCGATCGCGTTCTTCCTCCGCTTTCTTGCGCGCGGAGATGTCGCGAAAGAGGATCGACACTTGCCGCAGGCTGGGCGGTTCGACGCGCGACGCCGACACCTCGATATGCCGCCCCGCCGACAGAAAGTAGCGCTCGAAACGCGCGGTCGCGCCGGTGCGCAGAACGTCGCCGTAGATTTCGACCCAGCCGTCGGCATCGGTCGGATCGATCTCGCGCAAGGTCTTGCCGACGATGTCGCGAATGCCCGAGTGCCGCTCGTATCCCGGATTGGCTTCGACGTGCAGATAATCGCTGAGCGGTCCGTGCGGGCCATCGATGAATTCGATGATGCAAAAGCCGTCATCGATCGCGTTGAAGAGCGTGTGGTAGCGCGCCAGCGTGGCGAGGCGGCGGGCTTCGGGATCGGGCGTTTGGGTCATCGGAAGGGTTCGGGTCGGTCGCGTCGTGGGCGGGCGGCCCGCGCGGCGTCGAGAGCTTACGGCAAAACAAGCATTTTGCGTGCATGCACATGCCCGGCCGTTGCGCGACGAACTTTCGTCCACCGTCTCAGACGAAACTTGCCTGCATGACGCGGTTGCGCCCGCGCGCTTTGGCATCGTAGAGCGCCTCGTCGGCCGCGCGAATGAGCGCGCTTACGTCGTCGTCGCGTTCCGGCCGCCAGCTCGCGAGACCGATGCTCGCCGTGACGCGGCCGAACTCGCTGCCCGCGTGCTCGATCGACAGATCGCTGATGGCCGCGCGAATCTTCTCGGCGATTTTCGCGGCGCCGTCGGCGGGCGTGTCGGGCAATACGACGACGAACTCCTCGCCGCCGTAGCGCGCGGCGGTATCGACGGGCCGCCGTATGTTGTCGCCGATGCAGCGTGCGACGGCCGCGAGCGCGTCGTCGCCGGCCTGATGGCCGTAGGCATCGTTGAAGGCCTTGAAGCGGTCGATATCGACGAACAGCAGCGAAAAGAGACTGCGCGTGCGGCGCGCCCTGCGCCATTCCTGATCGAGAATCTCGCCCAGCGTGCGGCGATTGTGCAGCCCGGTGAGTCCATCGGTGCGCGCGAGCAACTGTAGCTCCGACTCCGCGCGCATGCGCCGCCTGAATTGCGCGGCGAGCACGAACGACAACGCGATGAAGCCGATAGCGAGCACGCCCATCGACGAGCCGATGATGATCGCGCGCCGCCGCCATGCCGCGTAGATGTCCTCTTCTCCTTCGGCCACCATGATGATGAGCGGCAGATTCGGGAAGTTGCGGAAGTAGTAGAGGCGGCGCCTCCCGTCGATCGACGATGTTTCGCTGAAGCTGCCCTGCTCCGCCGCCCGAAATTTCTTGAAGGTATCGGCCTGGCTGATGTCGCGGCCGATCACGCGCGGATCGAACGGCTGACGCATGATCATCAGGCCGTCGTGATTGATGAGCGACACCGCGCCGTGCGGCCCGAGCGAAAGCCCCGCGAAAAGATTGCGGAAGTATTCGAGGTTGATGGCGAGCATCGCGACGCCCGCGAAGGACCCGTCGGGACGCGAGAGTCTGCGGCTCAACGCGATGCTGGGCGCGCCGCCGCGCAATCGCGACGCATACGGGCCGCTGATGTAAAGCCCGGCGTCTGGCCGGTCGCGTTGGACCGTGAAATAGCCGCGATCCGCGAAATCGCCCGGCCGGGGCACGAGGCTGCCCGAATCGATGATGATCTTGCCGTTCTCGTCGAGCACGAGGATCGACCCGAGATCGCGCGCTGTGGCCGCCCGGTCGAACAGCACGTCGTTGCGCAGGCGGGGCGGAAGGCTCATTACGTCGTCGCGTTCGACGCCTTCGACGACCGCTTGCAGCGACAGTTCGTAGAGTTCGAAATTGCGCTCGATGTCGCGCTCGGCGAGCAACGCGAGATTGCGGGACGTGTCGCGCGCGCGATCGAGCGCATCGACCCGGCCCTGATACAGGACCAGCGCGCAAAGCGCCACCATGAGAAGCGCGATGAGCGTGCCGCACAGCACGATGACGTTCGGCGTCGAGCTTCGCGCGCGTGCCGGGGCGGGTGCGTTGAGACGCGGGTTGTAGATATCTTCGGTTGCCACTGTCTGGAGGTCCGGGAACCTGGCTCGCGAGTTTATCTGTTGCTCTGCATGGTCCTTGGGTTGCGAGCTAGGGCGTCATTGTCTCCTATTTGCATGATCCCGGCTTGAAGTAGTGAAGCTTCAGCGAAGCGCCCCCCGCCCGAGCGCGATATACCGCGCGAGATGATGATCCTCATCGCCCAATTGATGATCGATCATCACGAGCCGCTTCGCGTAATGAGCAAGCGGCAGCTCCCACGTCATGCCGATGCCGCCATGCATCTGAATGGACTCTTCCGCGACGAGCGTGCCGATGCGCCCGACCGAATGCTTCGCCGCCGACAACGCTCGCTCGCGCGCAACACCCGATGCGCCGACCGCCGCCGCCGCATTGATCGCAGCGGAACGCGCCTGCTCGATCTCGAGCAGCACATCGGCCATGCGATGCTGCAACGCCTGAAACGCGCCGATCGGCACGCCGAACTGCCTACGCGTGCGCAAATATTCGCGCGTGTGCTCCTTCGCGACATCCATCGCGCCGACCGCTTCCGACACGAGCGCGACGAGACCATATCCGATCGCATGCGCGAGCGTCGCGTAGGCATCGCCTTCATTGCCGACGAGCGCATTGGCATCGAGCGTCACGTTTTCGAGCGATACTTCCGCCACGCGTCCGCCATCGATCTTGCGATAGCCGCGCATCTTCACGCCCTGCACATCGCGCGGCACGATAAAGAGCGAAATGCCCGCTTCGTCGTACTCGTTGCCCGACGTGCGCGCCGACACGAGCAGCACGTCCGCATGTTCGCCCTGCTGCACGACGCCCTTCGCGCCGTTGAGCATCCATCCATCGCCATGCCGGGTCGCGCGCGTGTTCGCGCGTGCAAGCTCGTAGTGCGAGCCGGGTTCGTCATGCGCGAATGCTGCGATCGCCGTCCCGTCGATCATGCTCGCAACGATCTCGCGCTGCCGCTCATCGCCCGCGAAGGCAAGTGCGCGCCCGACGATCAACGTATCGAGAAACGGTTCGACGACGAGCCCGCGACCGAGCGCTTCGAACACGACGGACACATCGAACCCGTCGCCGCCGAAGCCGCCGATCGATTCATCGAAGAACGCGCCGACGATGCCAAGCTCGCAAAACCGTCGCCACATATCGCGGCTGAAGCCCTCTTGCGAACGCGCGATCCTGTCGCGCACATCGAAGCCATATTGCTCGGCGATGAAGCGGTTCAGCGAATCCGCGAGCATACGCCGGTCTTCCGTGTGCTGGAAATTCATCGTGCGCGTCCTTTAAAGACCGAGGATCATCTTCGAGATGATGTTCTTCTGTATTTCGTTTGAGCCGCCGAAGATCGACAGCTTGCGATTGTTGAAGTACTCCGACGCCGCATCCAATGTTTCGGCATCCTTGTCATCTTCGAATGCTTCGTCTATCAACGGCTGCGCGTACGGACCCATCGCGCGACGCATCAGCGAAGAGATTTCCTGGCGAATCTCCGTTCCGCGAATCTTCAGCATCGAGCTTTCCGCGCCTGGCGCGCCGCCGCCCGCGACCGCCGCGATCACGCGCAGATTCGTCGTCTTCATGTTCTCCAGATCGATCTCGACACGCGCGAGACGCGCGGCGAACAAAGGATCGTCGATGAGCGCGCGGCCGTTGCATTGCACCTTGCCCGCAACAGCCTTCAGCCGGTTCAGCGCGGCCACTGAAAAGCCCACGCCCGCGATGTTCGTGCGCTCGTAGGTCAGCAGATACTTCGCATACGTCCAGCCCTTGTTCTCCTCTCCGACGAGATGCGCAACGGGCACGCGCACGTCCGTGAAGAACACTTCGTTGACTTCGTGCTCGCCGTCGAGCGTGATGATCGGACGCACGTCGACGCCCGGCGTATTCATGTCGATGAGCAGAAAGCTGATGCCTTCCTGCTTGCGCGCATCCTGCGACGTCCGTACGAGACAGAAGATCATGTTCGCGAAGTGCGCGAGCGTGGTCCACGTCTTTTGTCCGTTGACGATGTAATACTCGCTGCCGTTCTCCATCGTGCGAACGGCTGTCGTACGCACCGATGCGAGATCGGAACCCGCGCCCGGCTCCGAATAGCCCTGACACCACCAGTCCGAGCCATCGAGAATACGCGGCAGCCAGTGACGCTTCTGCGCCTCGCTCCCGTATTTGATGAGCACCGGCCCGAGCATGTTCACACCGAAAGGCACGATGCGCGGCGCGCCCGCAATCGCACATTCGTTCTCGAAGATGAACTTCTGCACCGCGGTCCAGCCCGGGCCGCCATACTCCTTCGGCCAGTGATTCGCGAGCCAGCCTTTTGCGTTGAGCGTGGCGTGCCATTGCGCCATGTCGTCGCGCGTCAGGCGCTCGCCCGTGCGCGCCTTCTGCGCAACATGCTCTGGCAGCGATGTGCGCAGAAACGCTAGGACTTCGGCGCGAAAGGCTTCTTCGTCTGCGTTGAATGTCAGGTCCATGACTGCGATTCCATGAGTGATTGAAAGGCCACGCGTCAGGCCGTCTGATTCAGGCTCGCGAAATTCCTCCCGCGCGCCACGAGATCGACGATCAACGGCGACGCGCGCCAGAAGAGCGGATCTTCCTGCGCGAATGCGCGGATATCTGCGAGCACGTTGTCGAGACCCACGGTATCGGCATAATGCATCGGGCCACCGCGATAGCGCGGGAAACCGAAGCCGTGCATCAACGTGGCATCGACATCGAGCGGACGTTGCGCAATGCCTTCGTGCACGATATTCGCGCCCTCGTTGATCATCGCGGCCAGGTAGCGGCGCACGATCTGCTCATCGGTGAATGGTCGCGGCTTGACGCCCGCACGCTCGCGCTCGGCATCGATGATCGACTCGACTTCCGCATCCGGCGTGCCCGTGCGCGCACCGTCTTCGTAACGATAGAAACCGCGTCCCGTTTTCTGGCCGAACCAGCCGCGCTCGCACAGTTCATCGCCGATACGCACGTAACGCGCGTTCGAATCGCGCGTCGCGGCGCGGCGCTTTCTCGCGGCCCAGCCGATATCGCCGCCAGCCAGATCGATGACCTGATACGGTCCCATCGGAAAGCCGAAGTCGCGCACGGCCCGATCGATCTGATACGGCGACGCGCCGTCTTCCATCAGATGATCCGCCGCCGCGCGATACACCGCGAGCATGCGATTGCCGATGAATCCATCGCACACGCCCGCACGCACCGCCACCTTCTTCAGCTTCTTCGCGAGTTCGAAACCGGTCGCAACGACATCGGCGCTCACGCGCGCGGGCACGACCACTTCGAGCAGCTTCATGATGTTCGCGGGCGAAAAGAAGTGCAGCCCGAGCACGTCCTGCGGACGCGAGATGCTCGCCGCGATCTCGTCGATGTCGAGATACGACGTGTTCGTCGCGAGCACCGCGCCCGGCTTGCACACGCGATCGAGTTGCGCGAACACGGCCTTCTTCGCGGCCATGTCCTCGAACACGGCTTCGATGACGAGATCGGCATCGGCGAGCGCGTCGTATTTCGTGTCGCCGTGAAAGCGTTGCAGCGCGCGCGTTTTCGATTCGTGTGTCAGGCGGCCCTTCGCGATCAGCGCGTCGTACACCTTCTCGACATGCGCGCTTCCGCGTTCGAGCGAGGCTTCGTCGCGCTCGATCATCGTCACCGCGAGACCCGCGTCGAGCAGCGCGACGGCGATGCCCGCACCCATCGTGCCGCCGCCAATCACACCGATGCGATCGAGCGCGCGCGGCTGTGCGTCGCGCGTTTCGGGCGACTTCTGAGTTTCGCGTTCGACGAAGAACGCATGCACGAGACCCGCGCGTTGCGGGCTCTCGCGGCATTCGAGGAATTGCTCGCGTTCGAAGCGCAAGCCTTCGTCGAAGGGCAGATTCAACGCCGCTTCCACGCAATCGACGATCTTCAGCGGCGACAGCAATCCGCGCGACTTCTTCTGCGTCTCGGCGCGCGCGGCGGCGATCGCTGCCACGCTCGCTTCCTTGTCCGCGAGTCCGCGCGCGTTCTTCGTGCGGCGCGGCGCGGCCTTCGTCGCGATGAGTTCGTGCGCGAAAGCAAGGCCTTCGGCGAACACGTCGTCGCTCTGGCCGACGCGGTCGACGAGACCCAGACGCAGCGCTTCCTCCGCGCCGATGTGACGGCCACTCAACATCATCGACAACGCGGCCTGTGCGCCGATCAGACGCGCCGAGCGCTGCGTGCCGCCCGCGCCCGGCAAGAGTCCCAGTTGCACTTCGGGCAGGCCGAGCTTCGCGCCGGCGACCGCGATCCGGTAATGCGACGCCAGCGCGACTTCGAGTCCGCCGCCAAGCGCCGCGCCGTGTATCGCCGCGACGACGGGCTTCTCGCAACGCTCGATGCGGTTGCACACCTCCGGCAACGACGGCGGCACGGCGGGCTTGCCGAACTCGCGAATGTCCGCGCCCGCGATGAAGTTCCGGCCCGCGCCGACGATCAGCACCGCGCGCACGGAGGCATCTGCATCGGCGGCTTCGATTGCATCGATGAGACCGCGCCGCACGGCAGCGTTGAGTGCGTTGACGGGCGCATGATCGATCGTCACGACAAGGACGCTGCCGCGTAATTCGTGTTGAACCGCGGATGCGGTTTCGGGCGCGCTCGAAAGCGTCATGGATGAAGTCTCCTGAGTCGATGTTCCTGTTTTACGTGGAAGCATTCTCGCGGGGACAGGCATCCTTGACAATCACAGGCTCGATTGACAGACTGTCAAATCTCTTTTGACAATCGAACCATACCGTGGACGTCAACGAACTGACGCTGCTGGTCGAAATCCTCGATGCGGGCAATCTGAGCGAAGCGGCGCGCCGCCTCAAGATGACGCGCGCGAATGTCAGCTATCACCTGAATCAGCTCGAAAAGTCCGTCGGCCTGCAGCTCGTGCGGCGAACCACGCGACGCGTCGAGCCGACCGAGCTCGGCCTCAAGCTCTATGAGCACGGCCGTTCGATCCGCAACGCGCTTTTCGCGGCGCAGGAATCGGTATCGACGCTCGGGCAAGGATTGCAGGGGCGCGTGAGGTTATCGGTGCCGAGCGGTTATGGACAGCTCGTGATGTCGGAATGGCTGATCGCGTTCAAGCGCGAGTACCCGGATATCGTGCTCGACGTGATGTTCGAAAACCGCGTCGAAGACCTGCTGCGCGACGAAGTCGATATCGCCGTGCGCGTGATGCCCGAGCCGCCGCCGAGTCTCGTTGCGCGCGACATGGGGCCGGTGCGGTACGTCGCGTGTGCATCGTCCGCGTATGCCGAAACGCACGGCATGCCCACGCGGCTCGAGCAACTGGGCGTCGTGCCGGTGATCACCGCGACGGTCGTCGGCAAGCAGACGCGCGTCGCCGCCTATCTCGACGATGAACGTCACGAAGTGCTCCTCGAACCGAGCCTCATCTCCGAGAACTTCCTGTTTTTGCGCGATGCGATCCTCGCGGGTCTCGGCGTCGGCATCGTGCCGGATTACGTCGTGTCGGAAGACATGCGGCGCGGCGCGATCGTCACCGCGCTCGACGAATGGCGGCTCAGCATCTTCGGCACGCACATGTACATGCTCTACATGCCGAACCGGCATCACACGCGCGCGACGCTGGCGTTCATCGAGTTCATGCTCGACCGCGCGCGAATGGCGGGGCGCGGGCGTCATTGAAGCATCTGCGTCACGCCTTGCGGACGCGCTCCGCAAAGCCTATCGCCACCGACATCAACGCAATGCCCGTCATCTGCGCGCCGCTCAAACGCTGATCGAAAACCAGCCAGTCGATGACGATGGCCACCGCCGGATAGATGAACTGAAGCACGGCGACGCGCGCGGTGTCGAGCCGCGCCATGCCGACATACATCAGTGTGTACGCAAAGCCCGTGTGAATCAGCCCGAGGCCCGCGAGCCACGCCCACGACATGCCCCATGCGGGCCACCCGTGCTGCATCGGCCAGATCCATAACAACAGGGTGCCGATGGCGCACTGCCACCACGCGAGCACGCCCGCAGGCAGATCGCGCAGCCGTCGCGCGGTGATCGTCACGCCCGCCATGCACAGCGAACCGGCCAGACATGCGGCCACGCCCGTCCAGTACGCGGGCTGCAAAGAGCCGTCCGACGCGTGTCCGGCGATGCCCGTCGCGAGCACGAGTCCGCACATCGCGACTGCCACGGCCATGACGCGCTGCCCGCCGATCGTCTCTTTGAGCCACAACGATGCGAATAGCAGCACCCACATCGGCTGCACATGAAACAGAACGATGGCGACGCCCGCCGATATGCGCTCGACCGCGCTGAAGAAGAGCGCCCAGCTCGACACCATCAGCAGGCTCGCCGCGAGCACCCAAAGAACGTTGCTGCGCGTGAGGCGCAGAAAGCGGGTCTGTCCGCGCGAGATGAGCCACGCGCTCATGCCCAGAAGCCCGAAAGCGCAGCGAAACCATGTCGCGGTCAGCGGATCGGCATTCGCTTCGTGCAGGAAAACACCGATCGTGCCGAGCAGCGCGCAGCCGACGATAAAGGGCAACGCGCCTGCCGCAGATCGTGCTTCACTGCGCGCGGTTGTACGGGAAGAGGATGACGCGTTCGTGTTCATGCCCCAAGTGTGTGCCGCGATCGATAGAACGAAAAGCGCATAATTCGAAGATCATCCATTCGATTTTCGAAATCGCCGATCAGACCCATGAAACAACACGATTTGCAGATGGACTGGCTCAAGTGCTTCGTCGCCGTCGTCGATGCGGGTTCGCTGTCGAGCGCGGCGGGCGAAGTGCATCGTTCGCAATCGGCGGTGAGCATGCAATTGAAGAAGCTCGAAAGCGCGCTCGGATTGCGGCTCATCGAACGCGGCTCGCGCGCGCTCGAACTGACTCACGACGGGCAAACGCTGCTCGGCTATGCACGGCGCATTCTCGATCTGCATGCCGAGGCGCAGGTCGCGCTTCAGGGCGAGCAACTCACCGGCCGCGTGCGCCTCGGCGTGCCCGACGACTACGCGGCCAAATATCTGACACCCGTGCTGAAGCGCTTTGCGCCGCGGCACAGCGGCGTCGAGATCGAGTTGATCTGCGAGCAATCGACATCGCTGATTCCGCGCATCGCGAATAGCGAGCTCGATATCGCACTCGTATCGCGCGATCACGGCCGGCGCGGCACGCTGCTGTTCCATGAGCCGATGGTCTGGGTCGGCGCGGCGCAATTCGAATTATGGAGACGCGATCCGTTGCCGATCGCCGTCTATGAAAGCGCGAGCCTCGCGCGGCGCAGCGCGATTCATTCGCTCGCGCAGCAAGGCCGCCGCTACAAGGTGGTCTACAACAGTTCGAGTCTGGCCGGGCAGATTGCCGCCGTCGAAAGCGGTCTCGCGGTCGCGGTGCTGACGCAATGCAGCGCGCCGGACCATCTCCGCATTCTGGGCAACGATGAAGGCCTGGGTCCGCTCGAACCGATGGAAGTCGCTGTCTATCGCAGTCGCGATTCGCGCGGCTCCAAAGCGGTGGACGGCCTGTATAGCCTCCTCGTGAAGACGCTCAGGCAATCGGCGTCAGTCTGATCGACGACGATATGAAGCAATGCCCTCGATCTCGACGAGCAGATCGGCGCGGCAGATATCGGCCTTGACATAGCGGATGTTCGCATCCGCATGAAACGCGGTCTGCGCGAGTTCCATCACGCGCGGCAAGTCCGCCGCATGACGGTAATACACCTTGATCTGATCGAGGTCGCGCAGCGTATAGCCGCCGCTCACGTTCTGCGCTTCGAGATTCTCGATGCCGATCAGATGCGCGATATTGCCGATCGCGACATGCCATTGCTTGTCGAGATCGCCTTCGTGCACGGTCTCGTGTCCGAGAATGCTCGCCGTGCCCGAGACGTACAACGTATCGTCCAACAAGGTGCCGCGCGCGAAGCTCGGCGACTTCGGACCGTATCGCTGCGGATATTCATACGCGGGCGTCTGTCGCGAGTTCTCGATATGCCGCGGCGAATTTGCGCGGCACGCCAGAAAATAGAAGCCGACGCCATCGCCCGACGTGCCGATGCCGGTCGCCGCCGGCATACCCGATGCGCCCGTGTAATCCTGCTCGAACGCGATGGCGCGTCCACGGCAGAAATCGCGATACACCTCGAGCCCCTCCCGATTCGCCCCGTTGATGTGCGGGATGAAGTTCCACATGCGGAAAATCTTCGGGAAGTCCAGCTCGCCGACGAGCGCGAACGCATCGCCATACGCTTGTCGCGTGGCTTCGGTATAGCGGCCGGACGACGCGATGAAGCCCGCGCAAAAGAGAAACTCGTCGTCGTGCGCGAAGACGAGATCGTTGAAGCGTCCGCTGCGGATCGGCCCGTTGCCTGTCCAGATTTCGGCGAAGCCGTCGTGAGAGTCGTCGCACATCGCGAGGCGCAGCGTCGGCACACCGCTTTCGATGCACGGCCCGCCGCTCGCCGCACCGAAGACGATGCGCGCGAGCACATCGTCTTCGCATGTCGCGTCATGCGCGATGAAGCGCGATCGGGGCGTCGCCATCATCGATCATTCATCGGCCTGATCGCCGAAGAGGTCCGCGGTCGAGACGCGATCCTGCTGCAACGGCGGCAACGCACCGCTCCTCACTTGTTCGAGCACGTCCGGCGGCAGCCAGGTTTCTTCCATTGCGCCGATGCCGTTCTCGATCATCTGCTGGAGGAAGAACGATTGCTTGCGCCCCGTCACTTCCGCCAGAAGTCGCAGCCGTTGTTCGAATTGTGGATCGACCCGCACTGCGACCACCTTTAGCTTGTTTTCGGCGGTCCTTCTCACTGCATGCTCCTGTTACGTTCGTTGCGCGCCGCGAGCGGGCGCGCGCATGCGGTGCTTATACCACAGCCTGATTGCGCGACGACCGATGCGCACTCATGCATGGCGATGACAGACCTGCGTGCTACCATCGAAACGAGCGTTTCGGCGCTCGCGCACGCCTTGCAACGCGCCATGAATGAATCTGAAGAACACTCCGCTTCAGGCACCGCAGAGACCCTGCCCTCTCTGCCACCGCTCGACTTTCGCGCGGCGCGCAGACGGCTCTTCGCTGCACTCGTTGCGTCGATCGTCATTCCCTTCGCATTTTTCTGCCTGTACGGTTACTACACTTACGGACGCACATTCGCCGAAACCGGCGAGTCGCTCGAACGGCTCGTGCGTATCGTCGACGAAAAGGCCAACACCGTTTTCAGCATCAACCGCGAACTGATCTCGCGCATCGACGAGATGCTCGGCAGCGGCGACGCGGATTTCATCGCGCGCAGCCAGTCGGAGCTGCACGACAAGCTCGCGCGTCTCGCCGCGGCTCATGAACAGATCGCGGCGCTCTCCGTGCTCGACAGTCGCGGCAGGCTCGTGCTCAGCAGCCGCTTTTTTCCCGCGCCCGATGTGTCCGTCAGCGATCGTGCGGATTTCATCGCGACGCGCGATACGCATTCGAGCTTTCATGTTTCCATGCCCGAGCGCGGGCGCGTGAAGAACACGGACATCGTCAACACGCTGGGCGCACGCTATGCGAAAGACGGCCGCTTTCTCGGCGAAATCGCGATTGCCGTGCGGCGCGACTATCTGTTCGATTTCTATCGCGAACTCATCGTGAGCGATCCCGCGCTCACGCTCGCGCTACATCGCGACGACGGCGTCGTGCTCGCGCGTTTTCCGCCGGCGTCCGCGCCCAATGCGCCCGATCGCCATTCGGTGCTGGCGAGCGCATTCGCGCAAGGCAAGCCCACGGGTCTGATGCGTTACATATCGCCGCTCGACAACGATGAAAAGCTCGCGGCGTGGCGGCGTGTCGGCGACTATCCCGTCTACGCGGCGGCGGGCTTTTCGATTCATGACGTGCGCCTCGCATGGTGGCGGCGCGATGTATCGATCGCGTCGATCGCACTGATTCCGTGCATCGCGCTGTGGGTGCTGATCGGCTTCTCGCTGCGACGCCTCAAAGCGGAAGAAGCGGCATGGCACAACTGGCGCGGCGAACTTGCGCTGCGCCGCTCGGCCGTCGCGGCCACGCGGCGGCTTCAACGCATGGGCGCGCTCGGCAATCTCGTCGCGAGCGTCGCGCACGACTTCAATAACCTGCTGATGGTCGTCACGTCGAACATGGAACTGGCACGGCGCAAGGGCTTCAACGGCCTCGAAAAGGAAGTCGCGGCGGTGGAGCGCGCATCGAAGAATGCGCAATCGCTCGCACGCCGCCTGCTGAGCGTCGCGCGACGTCAGCCGCTTCAGATGCAGGTCATCCGCCTCGATCGCTGGATGATGGACTCCGAGCCGCTCGTGCGCGCGTCGGTGGGCGACAAGGTCACGTTCGGCTCGCGCGTGCCGCCATCGACGTGGACCGTGCGCGTCGATGCGACGGAGCTGACCTCGGCGCTCATCAACATCGCCGTGAATGCGAAGGACGCGATGCCTCACGGCGGCGACTTTCGCATCGAGTGCAACAACGTGCGTTATACGTCGACGCATGAAGGTCTCGGCGCCGGCGAATACGTCGTGATCTCGTGCAAGGACAGCGGCGTCGGCATGCGCACCGACGTCGCAAAACAAGCGTTCGAACCGCTTTTCACCACCAAGGGCGCGGGCGCCGGGACTGGGCTCGGACTCGCGCAAGTGCTCGCGATGTCCGAGCAGGCGGGCGGCACGGCGCGCGTGAATTCTGCATGGGGCTTCGGCACGACAGTCGACATCTATCTGCCGCACTGGACCGGCGAAGTCGATGCGCCTGCGGATGCGCCGCCTGTGGAGACCGTCGATCGCGAAGCGCCATCGTCCACCGTGCTGATCGTCGAAGACAACGAGGAAGTCGCGGCGGGCCTGTGCGCCGTGATCGACGTGCTCGGCTGGCAAGCGCGCCACGCATCGTCAGGCGATGCCGCGAGACAGATGCTCGAAGCCGGCGATGAATTCGATCTCGTGCTTTCCGACATCCAGATGCCCGGTAGTTACGACGGCATCAAGCTCGCGGAATGGATCAAGTCGACGCGCCCGAATCAGCCGGTCACGCTGATGACGGGTTACGCCGATCAGCTCGACGAGGCGCGCCGCACCGGCTTCACCATACTCGCGAAGCCTTTCAATATCGACGAGTTGCAACGGCTGCTGAACGGCCTGTCGATGCGCGCCGCGCGGTGAGTCTCGTTCGTGCGCTTCAGTGCAGCGGCGATTCTCCGGGCAACTGAAACGCATCCACGGTATAGCCCATGTTGAAATATCCCGCGCGCGCGTAGACGGAAATGTGCTCGAGCTGCTCGGCGCGCGTGGTTTCGCTCGCGGCGTGCGCGTCGTTGGCCGAACGCTCACGCGCACGCTGCGAAGGGCCCGAAAGCGCCTGCCAGTAGTGAGTCAGGAAGTGCGGCATGGCTCGCCTCCTCGATGCATGAACAGCTCGAATCTAAGCCTTCAAAAAGACTTGGACAAACAAGCTTTTCTGCAATGCATTGCAGGCCGCACCGCTTTGGCGCATCAGGCTGCGTCGACGCCTTCCCGCACGGTACCCGTGGCCTGCGACTGCTCCAGATGGCGCAGCAGCAACGTCACCATCGCGACGACGGTGAACGCGAGAATCACGAAGAACGCCGCGAGGGGCGTGAGAATCTGCACCGACACGAAGCCCGCGAGACCCATCATCACCGACGACACGAGCAAGAGCGAGCAGCCGAGAATCGCCGCGGTAAGGCCCGCGATATGCGGAAAGAGCGAATTGCCCTTTGCCATCAGCGTCGGGTACATCGCGCCGGCGCAGAAGCCCATCACGAGCACCGGCGCGGACAACGTCCATACGGTGAGGCCGACCGTCAGCGAGAGCAGCAGCATGACGACCGATGCGCCCGCCATCACGCGCGCGCCGATGCGCAGCCGTTGCTCCGCGCTCGGCAGACGCGCGCCATGCACGCGGTTCGACAGCCCGCCGAGGAAATACATCATGCCGATGGCGAGCGCGAGATAGCCGAAGTACGTCGGCGGCTTGTGCAGCGTGTTCTGCACCATGAAGGGGCCGACGATGTTGAATACGAGCAGGATGCTGTAGCACAGCCCTTGCGCGAGAAAACAGCTCTGGAAAACGCGGCTCGACAACACCTTGCCCGCATTCGTGAACAGCGTGCGCGGCGCGAGATGCACCGGCTTCTGCAAGGTCTCGCGATAGCGCCATATGAGCGTCCACATCACGATCGAATAGATGAGCAGAAAGACGAGGCACGACTTCCAGCCGAACCATTCCTGCAAGTGCGCGCCGATCACGGGCGCCACGATCGGCGCGAGCCCCCACGCGATCGACATGTAGGTGAACGCGTGCAGCAGCGCCAGGCCCTTGAACGAATCGGTGATGATCGCCTTCGCGAGCAGGTTGGTCGCCGCGATGCCGAAGCCTTGCAGGCACCGCGCGAGCAGGAAGGTTTCGAGGTTCGTCGCCGCGAGCGACAGTAAGCAGCCGAGCGTGAAGACGACGAGCCCGAACGCCAGCACTTTTTTGCGCCCGTACGCATCGGCGATGGGGCCGAAGACCAGTTGACCGATCGCATACGCCGCCATGTAGCCGGAGACGCTCGACTGGATCGCCTGGGGCGACGTGGCGAAGTAACGCGCCATCGCGGGCAACGCGGGCACGTAGATATCGATGGCGAGCTGCCCCGCCGACGCGAACAGGCAAACCAGAAACAGCAGGAATTGCGGGGAATTCTTCGAAGGATGAGCGTGGTTCATGACAACGACGAATGAGCGAAGGCCGGCGGCCTCTGCGGGCCAATCCGGATGGGGATTCATCGTATTGTGCCTGTCATCGCGCGAATCGGCTCAAAGCCCTCGTCGCGCGTACGTCAACCTGCGCGTTTCCCGCGCGATCGATCACGTCTTGCCATGCAGAATGGGATGCGACTGGCCCGGTATCGGGCGGCCACGGCTGTCGGTCGGCACGAGCTGCGTCTGGAACGCGACGAACAGCGCCTGAAACTTGCCGTCCAATTCGATCATGACCGCGCCGTCCTGAAACACGCCGTTCTCGTTCGAGTGGTCCTTGACATGCGTGCCCTTGCCCGGCTTCGGGTTGCCCTGATTCATATGCGTCTCGTGCAGCCCGTCCTTCCCCGGCTCGAACAGGAAGCCAAAGCCATAGACGGTCACGTCTTTCGTCGGATTCCATCCGAGGCGATCGTCGCTATAGCTCGGCGTTTCATAGACGTAATCGACGCCGTTCGCCGACATGTCCAGTTGCAGCATCTCGTTGAGAAGCGCATTGATATCGTTCTTCTCGTCCTTGGTGTCGAGCGGGATCGGGCGCATCGCGTCGAGATCGACGAGTCGCGAATCGTGCACGTAATCGAGCTTCGGGAAGTTCGCTGTCGACACACCCGCCGACAGCTTGTCGAGATCGGCCGTCATCGGATGATCGAAGTATCGATTCCAGACATACAGCACGAGATAACCCGCTGGCCCCGTCAGCGAGCTATCGGATTTCACGTTGGTGACGATGTCGAATGGCTTGCCGTTCGCGTCCTCGCTGACGATCACGTAATGCGGATCGCCCTTATAGCCCTGAAGAAAGGGGACGCCGAGCTTGACCGTGCCCTTGAAGACAACGTATTCGTTGCGCGCCATGATGACAACATCCTTTCGCCGATATGCGATCACGACGATATCAACGAATCGCTTTTCTCGCAGCTTTGAAGCGATGTTTCTGCTCCGCCTTCAGCGCACGTAACGCGTGCTTTTCGCTGGCATCGTCGGCGAATTCGCCTCGTGAATTCGAAAGCAAATCGCGGCTCGCAACGACATCGTTCAACGCGCCGAAGCGCTTTTGAAGCCGCTTGAGGCTCTTCACCTCGGCGCGCAGTTTCGCCGGGATATCCGGCTCGAAAAACTCGATCAGATAACGCACCTTCTTTCCCGCCTTGCGCACTTCGTGATACGCAGCATAGTCCGACTGTTTCGCGCGCAACGCCCGCTTGATGCGCTTCTTCAGCTGACTGCGCGCCGCGCCGATGCGCTTCTTCGCGAACCGTTCGACCGGCACGCGTTGCGGTCCCGTGTTGAGCTGATGATTCGCTTCCTTCAATCCGCTCAGCAGCACATGCTTCATGTCCGCGTTGGCGAGATTTTCGATGCTCGTCGCGAGCACGTTAGCCCGATGCGCCTTCACCGTTTCGTCGAATCCTTCGACATCGAGTTCATGCAGCAATTCGATCAGAATGTCCCAGTCCCGCGCGCTGCCCGCCGATGTCGCGAGATACCTGAACAGCGCGCGCTGACGCGTATCGAATTCTTCGTCCAGCAAAGGCCGGTATGCCCAGAACAAAGTGCGCAGCCTGCGCAACGCAACACGCAGCTTGTGAAGCACTTCCGGGTCCGTGTTTCCGTCGAGCGTGGCAGCGTGCTGCATCGCCTCGTCGATCAGCGGCGACGCGAGATCGCCGAATCTGGCTTCGGCCGTGATGCGCGTTCGATCGTCCATGATCGCTCCCTGTTACCGAATGACCCGGTTACGCAACATGCATACCCGCTGCGCGGGGCCAGCGGAACATGTCTTGCTTCATGCGCAATACGGAAAATGCCGCTGTCATCGGATGCTCCACAATAAAAAAAGCGGTTGGGTACACTGAGTCCGTTGACAGGACATAGCTTATAGATAACGGAGTCGGTTTGAGGAAGCGAGCCACCGTCATTTGTCGGAAGGGCAACCGGATACTTCTGGTGGCGCGACGTCGCACCAAGTGGGCGCTGCCCGGCGGCATGCTCAAGCGAGGCGAGCATCTTTCGGACGCCGCGCTTCGCGAACTCAAGGAAGAAACGCGTCTCGCGGGCAAGTCGGCGAAATTCCTGTTTCAGCATCGTGGAAGGCAGAAGCATCATCACGTCTTCTTCTGCGATGTGCCGAAGAACGCAAAGCCGCGCGCGAGCAATGAAATCTCTCGCTGCCGCTGGGTTCATATGTCGGAAATTTCACGACTCGCGACCAGCGAGCCGACGAGACACATTGTGAAGGCGCTCGGCGGCAAACGCTGACACCGTTTGGCCCGACATCCTCTTGTCATAATCGGACTCTCGCATGGTCGTTCGGCAAACGTCACGCGCTTTGTCCTTTCGCATCGCCATAATCGACGCGCACCGCAGGCACGAACCACGCGAGACAGAGGCCGACGAACGCCGCCATCGCGGCGACCACGAGCCCGACGTGAATCGACGCGACGAGCGCCATGCGCGCCGAGTGCATCATCGTCATCGCATCGGCCGCTTGGCCCGCCGCGACGAGGCGTTCGATCAGCGCAGACTGTTCCGCACGGTCGATCAGCAGGTCCGGGCTCGCGAACGATTTGAGCCACTGCGTCGCCTGATACGAATCGAGCGGACGATGCACGTTTTGCGCATAGAGATGCCCGAGCAGCGCGCCGGTGATCGCGGTGCCCAGCATGCCGCCGAAAATGCGCAGCGATTGCAGCAACGCCGTGACCGCGCCGATCTGCTCGCGCGCGACGATCTGTTGCGAGCAGATGGTGAGATTCGTCGCGACGAGCCCGAGGCCGAGTCCGCTCGCGCCCATGCACGCCATCCAGACGGCATGCGGTTCGTGACCATCGAGCGAGACGAGCGCGAGACAGCCGGCCACGGAAAGCGCGAAGCCCGCATACATCAGCACGTTCGCACGCGGGATGCGCGTGACGATGCGGTTGTTGATCATGCTGCCGACGGTCGTGCCGAGCAGCAGCGGCGTGATGAGCATGCCCGAATCGTGCGGCGACATGCCATAGCCGCCCTGAAACAGCAGCGGAATGTAGAAGGCCATCGAGAAGAGCGCGAAGCCGCCGAGCACGGAGATCGCGAAAAGCGCGGCGAGCTTGCGGTCCATCAGCACGTCGACGGGCACGACGGGATAGCCCATGCGCTTTTCCCAGAAGTACAGTGTCGCGCCGAACAGGAGCGTGACGAGCGCAAGCACGATCGTCGTGCGCGAGACGCCTTCTTTCGGCAGCAGTTCGATCAGCAGTTGCAATGCGCCGAGCGTCACCGCGACGACGCACGCGCCGAGCCAGTCGAGCTGAATCCGTCCACGCGTCTTCGCATGATGCAGGTTCGGCACGAACATCAGCACGAACATTAGCGAGACGATGCCGATTGGCACGTTGACGAAAAACACGAGCCGCCAGCCGCGCATCTGCGTGAGCATGCCGCCGAGCGTCGGGCCGATCACGTTGGCGACGCCGAACGTCGACGTGACGAGCACGAGCCAGCGCAGACGCAGCTTCGGATCGGGAAAGAGATCGGCGACGGCGGCGAACACCGTGCCGAGCAGAATGCCGCCGCCGATGCCCTGCACGCCGCGCGCAATTACCAGGAACAGCATGCTGTCGGCGAATCCGCACAGCACCGACGCCAGCGTGAACAGCACGATCGCCGCGAGCAGAAACGGCTTTCGTCCGTAAAGGTCGCCGAGCCGCCCGAAGATCGGAATCGTGATGACGGACGCGAGCATGTACGACGTCGCGACCCACGCGTACAGATCGAAGCCCTTGAGTTCGGCGACGATGCGCGGCATCGCGGTCCCGACGATGGTCTGATCGAGCGCGACGAGCATCGTGACGAACGCGATGCCGAGCATCGCGAGCAGCGATTCGCGAAACGGCAGGCGTTGCCGTTCGCGATCGCCGACATCCAGGAACGAGTTCATGACATGCGCGAGCGCGCGCTCAGAAGCAGTGCGTTACTGCCCGCCTTCCTGAATCGTCAGAACATTCTTCACCGACTTCACGCCGTCCACGCCTTTCGCGATCGACGCCGCCTGGTCGATCTGCTCGCCATCGGCTGCGTGACCGGCGAGCGTGATCGCGCCGTTCTTGGCGATCACATTCATGCCGTTCGTGTCGATACCGCCTTTTTGCAATGCCTGAGACACCTTCTTGCTGAGCGCGCGGTTGGCTTTGCGCGCCGTCGATTTGGAGCTTCCCGCGCTCGCCGAAGGCGTCGCGGACTGGGTCGATCCCGCATCGCTGGTCTGCGACCATACGTTGACGGAAAAGGCTATCGCTGATGCAACGGCGGCAAATCTGAGCGCATTGATCATCTTCATTGCGTGGCTCCGGTAGCTTGCGTGAAATGGAGGATGCAAAGGCAAGATGGATTCTAATCGGCGCTTCGCGATATCGCAGGGAATCGGGCCGCTCATTTCGCTAGCGCGCGCAATCGCGTCGGCGTAAGGGATAACTCGGCGTTTTCCGCGAGCGTTGCGATCATGAAGTCAATGAACGTTCGCACGCGAAGCGGCCGCTCCGTTCGATGCCGATAGTAGATGTAGATCGATTCGCGCTGCGTCATTTGACGCGTGAGCAAGGGTACGAGACGTCCTTCGCGGATATGCGCGACGGCGAAAAAACTACCGAGCGCTTTCGGCGCGCTGATGCGCAACGGCCCGGCGATCTCTTCCTTCGCATTCTTCGCATCCGCGATGGCAGACGTGAGCATCGCAAGCGCCGGTTCGACGCTCTGCAACAGGCGCTGTGGCTTGCGGCGATATCCCCTGATCAATGACCGCACGCCGCTCATCACGCTCGCCGATGCGCAAACGCCGCCGCTGCGCCTCGCGCTCGTCACCGACACGCTGAAGGCCATCGCGGAGAAGAACGCGCATGTCGAAGCCGAAACGGACGCGTGGCGTGAGTCATCGAGTTCGACGGATTTCGCTGTTTGATCGCGCCAACCCTCGCACCTTGCCCGTCAGCGCGAGGCGCGTGGCGAGCGTCGAGAGCGCGTCGTAGGCATCGCGCGATACCGTGTCCCACGCGCCGATCGCCTGCGATTGCACTTCCACGACCGCGCGATCGCCGCGCGCCGCCGGACCGGTCAACGCATCCTTCGGCCCGAGCGAAACGACGTTGGTGGCGGCATTGCGCGTGAGCGTGTGCATCATGTCTTCGATGAGCGCTTGCGGAATGCCGGCCGCCTGCCACATCTCGACGGACATCGCCGCGAGTATCGGCAGAAAGTTCGATGCGACGACCGCCGCCGCGTGATAAAGCGCCTTGCTGCCCGGCTCGATATCGAAGCAGCGCGCGCCGATGGCCGCGAGAATCTCGCTCCATGCATCGCGGGCGGCGCGATCGCCTTCGAGTCCGCATGGCGTGCCTTCGAACTGGAACACGGCCGTGCCGGGCTTCGCGAAGCTCAGCATCGGATGCGCGCTCGCCACGCTCCAGCCGAGCGCGCGCAAGGGCGCGAGCGTGTCGGCGTCGAGCGCGCCGCTGCAATGCACGGCAATCGTCGGCGCATCATGCTTGCGATGCGCCGCAAGCGCTTGCGCCACGTCCGCGATGCGTGCATCGGGCACCGAGAGCAGCCAGATATCCGCGGGATGCATCGCGGCGATGTCGTCGAGCGCGCGGCCCGCGCCGATGAAATCGACCGCTTCATGCGCATGCGCGAGATCGCTGTCGCATACATCGCCGATATCGAGCACGCGGTTCGCGACGATCAGATTGCCGAGCGTCGCGCCGACCCGCCCCGCGCCGATGATGTTGAGAGTCGCCATGATGATGTGAACCCGCGCGAGACTCAGCCGTGCCTGATCGCGATGGTCTTCAGGCTCGTGAAGCCGTACAGCGCTTCGAAGCCCTTCTCGCGTCCATGCCCGCTCGCCTTCACGCCGCCGAACGGCAACTCGACGCCGCCGCCCGCGCCATAGTTGTTGATGAACACCTGACCCGCCTGCAGCTTGCGCGCGAGTCGCAGGCCGCGCGAACCGTCGCGCGTCCACACGCCCGCGACGAGACCGTAGTTCGTGCCATTGGCGAGCTTCACGGCTTCGGCTTCGTCGTCGAAGGGCATTACCGCGAGCACCGGGCCGAAGACTTCCTCCTGCGCGAGCCGGCTTTGCGGCGGCACGTCGCGAAACAGCACCGCTTCCTGGAAGAAGCCATTGCGCGACGCTTCCACGACGATCTTGCCGCGCGCCGCGACGCGTATGCCTTCGCCTTCCGCCTGCTCGACGATGCTGCGCACACGCGCATGTTGCTTCGCGTTGACGAGCGGGCCCATGTCGAGGTCCATCGCGGGCGGCCCGGAACGCAGCGCTTCGAAACGCTGCGCGAGACGTTCGATCACGGTTTCGTAGATGCCGCGCTGAACCAGCAGACGGCTGCCCGCCGAACACGTTTGTCCGGCGTTCTGCACGATCGCGTTCTGGATCACGGGCAAGGCTTCGTCGAGATCGGCATCGTCGAAAACGAGTTGCGGTGACTTGCCGCCGAGTTCGAGCACGCTCGGGCAATGACGTTCCGCCGCCGTGCGTCCGACGAGCGCGCCCGTCGCGGTCGAGCCGGTGAACGAGACATGACCGATGCCTTCGTTCGCCGACAGCGCCGCGCCCGCCTCGCTGCCGAGTCCGGTGACGACGTTGATCGCGCCAGCCGGAAAGCCGACGTCGGCGGCGATTTCTGCGAGCCGCAGGATCGACAGACTCGCGTCCTCCGCGGGCTTCACGACGCACGCATTGCCCGCCGCGAGCGACGCGCCGACGCTGCGGCCGTAGATCTGCATCGGGTAATTCCACGGAATGATGTGGCCCGTCACGCCGATCGGCTCGCGTACCGTCAGCACGGTAAAGCCGGTCGTATAGGGCAGCGTTTCGCCGTGCAGCTTGTCGACGCAACCCGCGTAATACTGCAGATAGCGCGCGAGCACGGCCGCATCGGTGCGCGCGGTCTTGAGCGCCTTGCCGGTGTCGCGCGCTTCGAGTTGCGCGAGTTCGTCGGCGTGTTCGAGAACGGCGTTCGCATAGGCGAACAGCAGGTTCGAGCGCTCGACAGGCGAGAGCTTCGCCCACGGACCGTCGAGCGCATCGCCCATTGCGCTGCGCGCTGCGTGGACAGCCGTGGCGATATCGGCGGCGTTGCCGCGTGCAATCGCCGCGAACGGCTCGCCGGTGCTCGGATCGATGACATCGAGCGATTCGCCGTTGTCGCCCGCTTTCCACGCGTTGCCGATGAAGTGACGGTAATCCATGCTTACTCCGTGATCAGTGCATGTTCGGTGACGGCTTCGGCGATCGCCTTGCCGACTTCGATGGTGTTCGCCGTGCCGCCCATGTCGGGCGTGCGCGGGCCGTTTTCGAGCACGCTTTCGATGGCCGACAGGATGGTCTTCGCCGCCGCTTCGTAGCGCGCGTCGCCGCGTCCGAGATGCTGGAGCATCAGCGCGGCCGACCAGATCTGCCCGATCGGATTGGCGATGCCCTTGCCCGCGATATCGGGTGCCGATCCATGTACCGGCTCGAAGAGCGATGGAAAGCGCCGCTCGGGATTCAGGTTCGCCGAAGGCGCGATGCCGATGGTGCCCGTGCATGCGGGACCGAGATCGGAAAGAATGTCGCCGAAGAGATTCGACGCGACCACGACATCGAAACGGTCAGGATGCTGCACGAAATGGGCGCACAGAATGTCGATGTGAAACTTGTTCGTCGCGATGTCCGGATAGCGCTTCGCCGCTTCGGCAAGGCGCTCGTCCCAGTACGGCATCGTGATGGAAATGCCGTTCGATTTGGTCGCGGCGGTGAGCTGCTTCTTCGGACGGCTCTGCGCGAGCTTGAACGCGAAGTCGAGAATGCGATCGACGCCCGTGCGCGTGAAGACCGCCTGCTGCGTCGCGAACTCGCGCTCGGTGCCTTCGAACATGCGTCCGCCGACCGACGAATACTCGCCTTCGGTGTTCTCGCGCACGACCAGAAAGTCGATGTCGCCGGGCTTGCGATTGGCGAGCGGCGAAGGCACGCCGGGCATCAGCCGCACGGGACGCAGGTTCACGTATTGATCGAACTCGCGGCGAATCCTGATGATCGATTCCCACACCGCCGTATGGTCCGGCACGATGTCGGGCGTGCCGACCGCGCCGAAGAAGATCGCGTCGTGCTTGCCGATCTGCTTGTCCCAGTCGGCGGGCATCATCGTGCCGTGCTGGACGTAATGCTCGGTGCACCATGATGCGAACTCGTCGAAATCGAGCGCGATGTCGTAGCGCGCGGCGGCGGCCTTCAGCACGCGCAGCCCTTCGACCATGACTTCCTTGCCGATGCCATCGCCCGGAATGACGGCGATGTGATGTGTCGTTGCCATTGCGCTCTGTCTCCTCGTTTTCGACGTTTGATCTGAGGGGAAATCTAGCGGAGGCGTTGTTGCTGCGGAAGTGCGAATCCGGAAACGGGAGTCTTCGAATATCCGCAAGGGCTCAGCTTGCGGCGCGTTCCCCGCCGGGCGCGACGAGCGATGCGGGCGCGAGTCCGCTCAGATAATCGAAGAGCCTGCGCGCGGGCAAAGGCGCCGCGCCCACGCGTATGCCGACCGACATCACGCGCTCGGCCCACGGATTCGTCAGGCGAATGAAGCGCAGACGCATGGGTTCGCGAAAGAGCCGCACCGCGCCTTCGGGCAACACGCCGATGCCCTGCCCCGCCGCGATCAGCCTGCACATGCCTTCGAAGCTTTGCACCTGTACGCGAAAGCGGATCGCGCGGCCCGCGAGCGCGGCTTCCTTGACGAGCATGCGCGTGACTTCGGCCTTATCGTCCAGACCGACGATATCGTGCTCGAGCAGCGCGGCGAAATCGATCTGATCGCCTTGCAGAACGTGATCTTCGGGCACGACGACGCTGATGCGATCCGTGCAATATGGCGCGAGGCGAATGCCTTCCATGCCGCTCTGCGACGTCACCACGCCGACATCCGCGCGCCCTTCGCGCAGCGCCTGAAGAATGTCCATGCTGCGCAATTCGCTGATATGCAGCTTGATGTCCTGATAGCGCTGGGAGAACGCACGCAGATGATCGGGCAAGTCCTGGCTGATCGCGGAGATATTGGCGAACACGCGCACGCGGCCGACGGAGCCTTTCGTGTAATCGGATAGCTCGCTATAGATCGCGTCGGTCCTGAGCAGCAGTTCCGTGGCGTGACGCGCGAGCGCTTCGCCGGCCGGCGTGGGCTCGACACCCGCCGACGTGCGATTCAGAAGCCCCACGCGAAAGTGATGTTCGAGCAGCGCGATGCGCCGGCTCGCCGTCGATAGCGACATATGCGATTGCTGCGCCGCCTTGGACAGGCTGCCCATTTCGACGGCGCGCAGAAAGAGAGCCAGCGACGTGAGATCGAACAAAACCGGATGCTCCGTGGAAGTTTATTCCGGGGAGTATGGCATTGGGTTGGGGTTGCTGTGGCGTGGAGGGATACAGGAAAACCCTGAGCGATGCGGCTATTAGAAAGGCGCACCCTCGAATTCCATGAGCGGAAAAAGCGTGTCCTTGCCGTCGATATTCAGCACGAGCCGCGTCGCGTGATGGAAGCTTGCATAGCGGCCAACGAAGCGGCTCAGCACATCGCCGAAGAGCGTCGCATCGCCGGGTCCGTCAAACGCACTCGCATCGAGCCGAACGTGAACGCGAATCTCGAAGCGCATATGCCCCTTTCCCACGCTTTCATGCTCGGACAGCCGCACGTCTCGAATCGCATCGATGCGTCGCGCGATGCTTTCGTCGTGTGACCAGTCGTAGAGCTCCAGCGCCTCACGGAGCACCACCACGCCGCCCATCCCGATCATGTTCAACTCATTCGCGCCGCCTGCCGTGTAGTGCCCGAGCACGCGCCAGTCGTACTCCGGGTGATAGCGCGGAGGATAGAGCGGCAAAGTCGGCGCTGTCAGATTGCGCACGGAAGCGATGCCGGTAAAACCCGACACGGTCTCGTTGATCGTCGCCTCGGACAGCGCCATGCGCGGCAGGCGTCCGTTGTTCGCGAGCGCGCGAACCGTCAGGTAGCCGTCCGGCTTTGGACGATTCTCATCGTGTCGGGCATCCGCATGGAAGCGCTCCCAGAGCGAACCGGAAAGCGTCACCCAGAGTTCGCGGCCGGTTACGCCAAAGCGCATCGAGGTATGGAAATACCGCTCGGGCTTCTCGTAGCGCAGCGTCCAGCCGTGATGGCGGAAGCTCGTGAATGCGCCGTAGGCGTGGCGCGCGCTGTCTTCCGGATCGGCCGCCGTCACCGCGAGCACGTGATACGGCTCGACGTGCCCCGCCACATCCTGCTGCAGACGTACGCGATGCTCGCGGTCATGCCGGTCTGTCGGCCGCAGCGGCAACGCGTCCACTTCGAACAGATTGATCACGGGCGTGCAGAAGAGACGAAAGCTGTCGCGACTGACCGGATAGTCGCCAGGCACGCGAGCGTTCAGTTCGATCTCGAAGGTCATTTGCGATTCACCCATCGGCAGCATCGACGCATCGAAGCCGCATAGATCGACGAAGTTGAATTTCTGCGGGAACACGAAGTATTCCAACAGCGTGTGTTCGCGATCCAGCCCGCGGTCACGCTCGGGCTCCGTGACCGGCCACAGCCGCGCGGACGGACCAAAGCCTGCCGCTTCGAAGCGCACGTCTTCGAGCGGTTGCAACTCGCCATCGCGCACTGTAGGCAGGCGCAGGCTGATCGATTCGACTTGGCGCGTCAGCGCCGCGTACAGCGCGGAGGCGGCAGGCCGGTCGCCGTGCAAGTAAAGACGGATGCGCGACAAATCAACCGCCTCGCGTTGCTCGCCAAGCCACAACCGGAACGTAAGGCGAATCACGGTGCGTCCGCCATCGCGGACCGCGATCTCTGCATCTTCGACCGAAAGTGGCAACAACTTCACCGTCTGCGTCGTCCGATAGAGACACTTGACCTGATCCGGACCGACAGGCGTCGACCGCACGGCGGCCCCCGCGGGAATCTGCGTTGCCGAAGCAACTCCGCGACCAATCGGCGTGCATTCGATGATCGACAGCGATGGAATCGCGCGCGCCGCATGTTCGTACAGGTTGTCGATCAGCGTTTCCGTGAATTCCGGAGCGCCGTCATCGAGCTTCATACGTAGACGCGCCGCGAGCAGCGCAAAGCCTTCGAAGGTCGCGCGCGCGCTGTCGCCCACGTCGCCATAACGCATGTCCAGGCGACGCGCGGCGTCGGGATGTGCTTGAGCGAACTCCGCCGATGCCGCGCGCAAGTAGCGCATCTCCGCATCGAAGTACTTCAGGAACGGATTCTCGTGTTCCAGCGCCGAACGCTTCCACGGCGCGGTCACGGCTGTATCTCCGCTGGCAAGGGCGGCAACGACGGCGCGCCCGCGTACACAGCGCTCCTGCCGGCGATGAAGACACGCTGCGGCATCTTGAAGCCGCGCAGCTTGAGCAGATCGAGCGGTCCCGCGCCGACCTGCGTCTTCATCACGTAATGCAGCGGATAGTCATTGTCGTGATTGAGTGTCAGCGCGTAGTTCGTGCTGTCGAGCGGCTTGATGTTCGCCGTGCCCAGCAATCGAAGGAATGCCCAGTCACCGACGGCACTGAACGCGACGCGCGTCCCGGCAGTCAGCGATTCCCACGTCAGCATCGCCTGCCCGTCGCGACCATTTCCCGGCCAGACGATCGGCGTGAACGATTCACGTTGATTGAAATACTCGATCTTCGTCTGATCGACCGTGAGGATGCTGCGCACGACTTCTGGCGTCGGGGTCGCCATGATCTGGATGCGGTAGCTCGCATCGCCTTGTGCATACAGTTGCGCGCCGAGCGTCGACAATTGACGCAGCGCCGATAAAAACTCCGGATCGAATTGCAGCGCTTGCGGCGCGAGTTCGTTCGGGGTCCACGCGTTGCCCTGCGGCTGCAGCATGCCCGCGAGTTGCGTCGTGACGAAGCGCGCGATCAGACCCGTCTCCGGCTTGATGTAGCGGCCGAGCTCGACGAATGAGGCGTCGGATGCGGTGTCGGCGAATGGATAGTGACCGTCGAAGGCGCTCGCGAACGGCGCCGCGACTGACGCTCGCCATGCGTCGTTCAGGCTCGCTGCTGCGGGCTGAAGGATCGTTTGCCATGCCACATCGAGCGGTTTGGCGAAGAGCGCATCGCCGAAGCCCGACCACTGCGAGCCGAGGCTCGCGGCGGTCAATGCTGCATCGTCGCGCGCTTGAGTGAGTTCCGAGAGTTTGCCCTGAAACACGGCTTGCGCCATCTGACGGGACATCGCCTGTGCGTCCGCGCTGGTCGCGATCTGCTGCAACTTCAGGCGCATCGTTGTCGCTACGGTCAGAAAGTGCGCGAGACTCACGCCGCTGAAGTCCGCGGCGTTCTTCGATTTCGTGCTGGACTTGCCGTGGCCAGTCACCACATCGTCGCCCATGAGCGCGAGCAGCGGACCGAAGGGTTTATCAAGCGGATTGATTTCCGGCGCGGCTGCAACGCCGGTCTTGTTAGCGATCAGATCCTGCGCCTTGCGCACGAGCGTATCGGTCAGCGCCTGCGACGCACGGCCCGCCTGCGCCTGATATTCGACTGCCTTCATCAGCGCGATCAGCGGTGACGTTTGCGCATCCGTCAGACGCGTCAACTGACTGATTGCATCGCTCAGATTCGATGCGCTGCGCCACTGGATGCTATTGAGCATCGCCTGCCATGCGGCGGTGTAATCCGCGAAATAGCGCGCATGCAAGCGCCGCTTCGCTTCTTCGATGTCCTGTTGCGCTTCGAGCGCCGCACCCGGTATGCGGGCCGCGCGTTCATCGGCGAGCACCCAGTCGGCGGCGACGCGCCCTTCCTTCGCCGCCTTGTCGATTGCATCGCCGATCATGCCGTCCCATGCAGCGCGCGTGTAGATGCCGGAGACGGTCTGGCTGGTCGTGAAGAGACCACGCGCATCCGCGCCGTTGATGAGCGATGCCAGCGTGATGTCCGCGTACTTTCCCTTGGCCTGTTCGAGCACGGATTGGTAAAGCGTGTCGTCGGAATTCTGCAGGCCGATCTGGTTGACGAGCATGTTGCGCGCGGCGATGGTCAGATCGTTCGATGCGTTCAAGCGCCACTCCGGATGGGCGCGCAAATGCGACGCGTAGAACGACGACAAGCGCTGCGACGTATCGAGCCATTCGCCTGTGCTCATGTCCGTCACAACCGGCCACGCTGCGGGCAGTCGCTTGGTCAGATACGCGGCATCGGCGTGCTGCGGGTGCGCGAGCATCAAATAAGTCTTCAGCGCGTTGTAGTCCCGCTGCTGCTCTTCGTTGCTGGGCAGCGCGTCGGCGCGGGACTGCGCGAGTTGGGCTAGCGTTGCTTCAAGTCGATGCGCGGCCGGATCGCGTAGATTGCGCGCCGACATGATGGCGTAAGACGGCCACAGCGCGGCGAGGATGTCATCGTTGTGGTTCAGGCCCGCGCGCAGATACCACGGCGCGCCGTGCTGCTGACGATATTCAAGCGTGTCGATTCTCTGTTGCAGCGCGAGTTGCGCGCGCAACGCCGCCGCGGTGCCTGGCTTTGCTGCGAGCGCGGCGTCGCTTGCTGATTGCGCATCGTTCATGATGGAACGATTGCCGATGAATGACACGCTCATCGTCACGCACCAGCCGATCGCCGTCACCAACACCAAAGCAGCGAGCGCGTTGGGCCAGTAAAAGCCGACACGGCGACCGTCGTGCTTCTTCATGTGCGCGACGATTTCCGGCCAGATCGATTGCAGCGCGCGAGGCTGCTCACGTGATGCCCCGGCGTGCTGTCTAGCGCGCTCGGCGGCATCTTTGGCGACATCGTCATGATCGGCTGGCACGGGTGTCGGCACAACTGGCCCGGCGAATACCGGCGCGAACATCATGCCCGCGAGCGGCGCGCGCCGCCATTTCGATATCGAATGTGCCCGCCATGTCGTCAGCACGCGTTCGCGATGCGCGGTGAGGTATTGAGAGACCTGCGCGAGCCAGACAATCGGCTTCGGGCGAGCGCATAGCATGATGCTCGCGTGGGCCGTCATCTCTTCGAGTACGTTCAGTTGCCGATTCAGTTCGTCGGTCGCGACCCGTGCATCGGCGCGTTGTGAAGCAAATATGAATGCACCGACAGGACGAAAATCGTTCTGATGCATGCCGCTCGCTTCGACGGCATGCAGAAAGACGACCGGCGCGGCCCAACCGAGATCGCGCGCGAGGTTCGACAGCGTGCGGGGCAGTTCATCGTCGGAGGGCGATTGCTCGCTTGTTCGCAACACAGGGATAACGGCATCGATCGGATGCGCGCGACACATACGGCGAAGCTGATGACGCCACGTTTGCGCATCGATGCCGTTCGGCGCGGCGTGCACCAGCACGATCTCACCCGTGCGCAACACGGCGGTCTGTTTGAGGTCCGGAGCTACCGCGTCGATGAGGGCATCGTCGCCAGTGAGCATGAGCCACGGTATCGCGCGACGCCAGCGCCAACCAAACGATGTGCGCAGTTCATCGCGCAAATATTGCAGGCGCGCGTCGCGCTGGATCGTCGCGGACTGCTTTTCGCTGCTCAATCCGTCGAGGCGCGCCATCACTTTCTCATAGAGACCGAACAGGATGGCAGCGAAGTGCGCGCCCAGCACGATGATGAGTACGCCCAGGATTTTGAGCAGCGCGGACACACGCATCTCGAGGATGGTCAAGTGCGTGAAGTCGGGGCGACCCCACCACGCCACCGCGGCCGACGCCACGGCGACGAGCATAGCGGCCAATGTAAAGCCCCAGATCTTGAGAAAGCCGGAGTCCGTGCGTTTGGATATTTGCGAGTCAAGCGCGTTCAAATTGCTGCTCGGGGTTGTCATGCGATACGGTAGGTTGAACGTAGAGGATGGCAGCCTGCGCCCGGTCGAGGATCAAATGGGGGCCGGCTTCGCCGGATTCGATGGCCGCTGCGATGCAAAGCCACGGCGTCGCGGCGCCAGTGTCACCGACGATGCGATCGGGTCGCCGGTGTGTTTCGTGCGTGGCGATGCCCGCAAACCCGGCGCGCTTGAGTTCATCGAGCAGCGTGCGGTCGTGCTCGGCGTTCAGGCGCGTGAGCCAGGCGTGAGTGATGTTGCTCGCATCGGTCTTGCCCCAGAGCGCCGCATTGAGCGCGAGGTCGCGAAGCGTGGCGACGTCGGCTTGATCTTCGATCGGACGATGCAACGTCGCGAGTGCCTGCACGGATTCCGGCAGTTGATAGAAGCCCGCGTTCAGAAGCACCGCCACGGCGGCCTCGCTGCTTCGCTCGGGCGGGTCGGTGTCGTGCCAGGCGTAGGCGAGGATCAGCAGCGCGCGGCGTTCGCGGGTGTCGAGCCATCCGTCAGCCACCATTAAACCTTGCGGGTCCGGGACGGCCACGCAGTCGAGCGCCGGCAGACCGGACAGACGCAATGCATCGACTGCGTGCTGTTTAGCTTTGTCGGCGCCTTCGGACGGCGCCAGCACACGTACAAGCGGCGCATATTGATGTCCGTATTGCGACAAGGCCTGCAGCGCAGGCACCAGCGGTTCGAGCGCAGCGACCAGTTTCAACACGACTGTGGCGATTCGGCGCGTGGCTTCAGGTGTTTGAGTGTCTGGCTGATCGTGGTCGTTATCTTCAGGTGTCGTCGCGAATGATGTCGGATCATCTGACCACGATTCGTCATCGAAGCGGTTATGGAGCACGTTGCCCACTCCACTACGCGGGCTTTGCGATTTGAAGAACGGCGTCTTTGCCGCGACGGCGTCCGGCAGATTCGATGTAACTGAAGGCAGGCAATAACCCGCGCCCAGCACTTGCAAAGGCTTTTGTGCGATGCGCAGCCGCTCAGCCAGCCGCTTCATTCTGGCCCGGTTACGATTGTGGGCGTGACTCCATAGCGCTTCATAGCCAATGCGAGCGATCGACAGCAGCGCAAGGAACGCGAAATTCGGCACGCCGAGCACGGCGAGCCAGAATGACGGACCGCTCGCTGCTTCACTCGCAGGCCAGGCGAGCAATGCCAGCGGTACGCCCAGCGCGCCACATGCGAGCCAGATCCCGAGCCACGGCAGCAGTCGCGGGCCGTGTGCAGGATAGGAATAAGGCTCGCCGGCCTCGGATAAATCGACGGGCATGCGTCAGGCGAAGTTCACGTTGGGCAAGGACGAGATCAGGCGGCAACCGCACGCGCAGCGGTGGTGATGCATCGCGTAGGGTTGGCCGTCGCGATCGGGAAAGCGCGTGTCGCCCTCGGCGATCGTGGTGTTGCCGTGCAGGTCGCATTGGGCGCTATCGCCGACGCGGGCGAGTCGGCGACCCATGAACATGGTGAAGGGTGAGCCGCTCGTGACTTCGCCGCCGTGCTCGAGCTTGTCGTATTCGCGGATGGGGGATTTCATTACTGTTTGTCCGGTTGTTCGGAATATGATAGTTGTGGACGCTTCAGGCGTGTCCAAATGGAGTCACGACCGATATCCAATATAGCGTCCTAAGGGTATGGCCAATTAAGGCAAATCTTTTCACGGCAGCATGCCTTCCACTATTGCGGCATCCACCAGCCACCGGAACATGAATTCTAAGATTCAACCACAATTCACGGAGAAGGCCGCGCAATTCCACCTGCGGGTAGGCCGCTTCTTTGTCGACTTGTTTCAATTATGACATCATGAAGCAAAGGTGGAATCTCCTCGCTTTCTTTCTCTTTTAGTCTTCCGGTTCGGATTTCCAACGCGAAACAGGTCAGCCCGCTTATCGCCGGGCATACCAGGAAGAATTCAGGAATATCTTGCCTTGTGCCGTCGCCATACAGCGAATCTACGTAGGCTATTATTCCAACCCAGCCAACCCCTTCATATTCTCTTTGCATACAACGTGTCTGTAGTATCGCCCACCGGAATCTTCCTGATATATTTCATCGCGCGCCGTTGTTGCAGAGGTGGGCTCAGGTTCGTAGCCCGACGGGGTACGCGGAATTCTACAGTTAAACGAGAGTTCCGCTTTGATAGGCCGTCGATTCACCTGTATATCCAGAGAAAAGACCGTAGAGAGCACATCCTCACTGGTATTATATTTTGAAGACGTAATCTGCCCCGCGAGCGATTGGCCGATTCTATACCGGCAATTCTCTTTAATCATATCAAGAGTTTCCCGCACGCTTGGATCCACTTTATTAACCAGATTACCCGCAGCATCACAAGAACTAGCCCAAAGCAATAGGCATGTTACGAAAAAACTTTTCATTAAAGGGGCTCTTCTAAAGAAATCTTCCGGCCAGTTCAGATCTCCCCGTTCGGACCTTTGGAAACGGCGACATCCGCCAATGTAGTTAACGCGTTCACGAAAGATGTCGAACGATCCACGAGCCCGTTCATGTGGGTGCGCTCTTTCCGGTCGCCCCCGGATAATTGACGGCGGCGGCACAATTTGTGAACGATTGGCTGAAGTACCTCTCCTTTCCCGGGGTATTGATTTTTTTCCGCGCCCGCTCCTGCCAAGTCAAACAGGATCCGCTCGGGGAACGCAGAATATGCCTGTCGCTCAATCCTCCCGTCACATTCCATTCTCGAGAAACCGCCATCTTTAAACAAAGCGACAGTCGTCACCGCTTGCTCACGGCAGTCTGTATTGAGAAGCTCGACTAGCGTCCCGGAATTTCGAGAACGCGCCCGGCGCGAGGCGTAAAGCGGGAAAGCATGCCGCAGAGACATCTGACGACGCATAGTAAAGAATCATAGAACCATCTTGCAGTGGCGAGAACGTGATTGGGAGATTCGCCAGTTCGACTTCCCAATCTGTTTCATCAAGGCACGCTCGATTATTCTTGTTCGCCCGTCTGTAGCTAGTCCTAACCGCATCGACGAGTTCTGGGCGAAGGAAAAGACGATCATCCTGCCGAGTCGCAATGTTGTAGATAAGATTCAAATCAAGCCGTCTTCCGGTTTCCTTTTCTAGCGCAACCGCGTATTGATACGACGACGAGTGTATTCCGTCACATATCATAGTTCCTGAAACCTCCAAAATGACTACCTTATTTACATCAATAACCTTCTTCAATGTAGCATTGTATTTCCCGAGAGATTCCATTCCTTTTGCCGCATCTAAACAATCTTTCGCATCAGCCTCAACACGCATTCTCAGTGCATGGAGCGACTTCCTCAGCATTGGAGAAGCGTTCTGAACTGGCGGCAGCGGACCGATCTCCACGGCCTCCGACTTGGCATAGGAAAAGGATGTTCGCAGCATTGCGAACAACAACAAAGTGGCGAGGCGCTTCATAGTTCAATGTCCTCTATTCAAGCGGGGCGTTGTGGGGTGAAGTCCACGTACACTTGCGATATCGTCGCTGATTGTCCCCAAGTCGGCGTTTGTCGCGGACGAGAAACAATTTTCTGTCTTGCGTATGTCAGCGTCGCACTCGTCGACGTGTCTGTCGTATCGCCGCGATATCGAAGAAGATATGCAGCGTATTGCTGCCGATCGTCGTAGCCATTTCCACCTCCGTTCACCAGAATCGACATTCTCCCTACTGTCTCAGTGGTAATTCCTGCATCAGCAATACGCAAAATGTTAGTGGTTCCCATAAAATGCTTCCAGACCCAAAAGAAGCCAGCGCTGTCGCAAGCATTTGAACCTATAGAGACTAGGAGCTCAGGGTCATAGCGCGGATACCATCGTCTCGTATCACGGTGCGTATGCCCTTGAGAATCAACAGTCGGTGGGCCCGACCAATAGTGATTTGACGTTTGCGTAATTCTTCGGTCTGTGTACTGACCCGAAGTGTTCGGCGCAAACGCGCGAAACTTCCCATAGTCATCATATAGCGTCGGCCACGTAAGCTGCATCAGACCGCGGCCATAAAACGCTTGGTAATACTGCACATTCCCAGATGTCCCGCGACCTTGCCCATCCTCACGAGCGGTTCTCATTAGTCCGGTCTCAATATAGGCCTGCGATAAAAAGGCGACCTGGCGTTCCGCTGTTGAAAATTGATACTTTCGAAATGCGTTGCAAAGATCTGTGTGCGAAATCGTTCCGCCGTTCAGACGCCCGCGAGCCGTCTCCCAATTGAGAGTAGCTCCCGCACGATTTAATCCATAGCGACGTGGGAGAAGCTGGGTGAGTTCATCAAGGCTCAGCCACCCACACTTTCTGAAATGGCGAACAAATTCCAACGGATGAAAAGACCAAAGCTTCTGTCCCGCGGGCAACCCCGTCTTGTCCCAGAACTGAAACGACTCCAACAGTTTCAAAAACGCCGCGTAACCTGCATCGTTGCCGTGATAGAACTCACCTTCGTCCTTCAGCTTGCGATACCGATCCTCGTTATGCGCGTTGTCCCATTCGCTCGGCGCTTCGCAGATGAAACCGCGCAATTGTTCCCGTACTGACACGTTCGACTTGATGTACTGAGCCAACACGTCTTCCTTCTTGTACCCCTCCTTCAGCGCCGCCTCCTCTCGCGTCTGATGTTCGTACACTCCCTTGACGATCTTCTTCAGCGCGTCGATATCGCACAGTCCATCCGCGCTAAACGGTGTGTTACCCTCACTGATCTTCTGCCAACCGGCAAAACCCGAAAAATCCGCGTCCGACAGCTTCACGATCGCACTATCGCTCACGTCGATGTAGCCCTCCTGTCCGGCCGCGAATGTCACCGTCACATCGACCTTATAGTCCTCGCACAGGCCCGCTTTTACTTTGAATTTCAGAACATCCAGATCGAGATCCAGCGTGCCGATCCACACGTTCAAAATCTGCGCAAGGCGCGCACTCGGATGGCGCAGCGCGTCGGTCAGATTTTTCGTCACAGCATTCATACGCGATCCTTATTCTGTTCAACGAACTCAAGCATTAATCGTTTTTCTTTGGACCGATGAATTTAGGATTGCATCACAAATAGGTCAACCCGGCTGATCGGTATTTGTTTGACATTCACGACCTATTGATTAAAGAAATCAGAATTCGGACATCGCCCATACCATGAGATCGAAGCGCGTGATTGAAAGAATGAGAAATTGCCTTTGAGCAGCAGACTTGAAGAATCGAGAGAAAATTCAACTCTTCTTCACCGATCCGATCGGGGTGAGGAAGCCGGATCGCACATTTTTTCAACTCGCTGTCCAGAGCGAACACTCGCTGCGTCGCGGGGCCATACAGGAAAACCCTGATCAAACCCCGCCCCGCCCTCCACCCCGTGTTCGAACTATTCGAAAGCCCGCTTCAACGATTTCGCATATCACTCGCGCTCAGCAGCCGCTACATTTCTTCTGTCCCGCCGCGTCCCGCGCGAGCAGGGACGCAAAAACAAATACGGAGACAGACGTGGAAATCGATGCGACCAACATGCCGCAAGGCGCGGCATCGCCCGCTGTGTCACACGATGCGGCCACCGCGGACCGGATCTTTCGCCGCCTCGCGCTGCAAATCCTGCCGATCCTGATGTTCGCGTACATCACGTCGTACATCGATCGCGTGAATGTGAGCTTCGCGAAGCTGCAAATGGCACAGCAACTCGGTTTCTCCGATGCCGTGTTCGGCTTCGGCGCGGGCATCTTCTTTCTCGGCTATGTGGTCTTCGAAGTGCCGAGCAACATCATCCTGCAACGCGTCGGCGCGCGCCGATGGATCACGCGCATCATTCTGTCGTGGGGCATGGTGTCGGGCCTCACGGCCTTCGTCTCCACGCCCATGCAGTTCTATGTGATGCGCTGCCTGCTTGGCGTCGCGGAAGCGGGCTTCATTCCGGCGATCGTCTTCTATATCGGCCAGTCGTTTCCGCGCAACCGCCGCGCGCGCATCCTCAGCATGTTCTATGCGGCGCTCGCGCTGGCGGGTCTCATCGGTTCGCCGCTGACGGGCTTCATCATGCAGTACTTCGATGGTCTCATGCAGTTGCCAGGCTGGAAGTGGATCTTCATCGTCGAGGCATTGCCCGCGTTTCTCGCGGCGGTCTATACATGGAAGGGACTCGACGACGACGTCACCCAAAGCCCGCGTTTCAGCGAAACGGATCGCGCGTTGTTGTCGCGCGTGCTCGCCGAGGATCGCGCGGTAACGGCGCAATCGAATCACAAGGGCCTCTTCACCAGCGCGCTCGTGTGGGCGTTCTGCCTCATCTATTTTCTCGATGTCTTCGGCATCTACGGCTACACCTTCTGGGCCCCGACGATGATCAAGTCGATGGGCATCTCCGGCGACTTCGCGATCGGCGCACTCGCCGCATTGCCGAACGCGGTCGCGGTCGTCGTGATGGTCATGTTCGGCCGCAGCGCGGACAAGCGCGGCGAGCGGCGCTTGCACGTCGCGGCGCTGCTGCTGATGGGCGCGGTGGGCTTGTCGCTGTCGGTGCTCTGGCATGACAACCTGTGGCTCGGCATGATCGCGCTGTGCATCGCGAATGCGGGATTGCTGTCGTTTCCGCCGCTCTTCTGGAGCATGCCGACGGCCGTGCTCGGACAGGCCGCGGCGGCGGTCGGCATCGCATGGATCAGCGCGTTCGGCAATCTCGGCGGCTTCTTCGGCCCATATGTAGTCGGCTTTCTGAAGCAGGCTTCCGGCGGCATGACGCTGCCGATCTTCTCGATGGTCGGCTGCCTCGCGCTCGGCATCGTTCTCACGATGCTGCTGCCGAAGCGCCTCGTGAACCGCTGAGCATTTTCAAACTTACACGACAACATGAAGAGAGACACAGCATGAAGCAACGCATCGGCATGATCGGTGTCGGCCTGATGGGGCACGGCATCGCGCGTAACGTGATGAAGCATGGTTATCCGCTGACGGTCGTCGAGCATCCCGGCAATCAGCCGCTCGACGAACTGCTCGCGGGCGGCGTGAAGACCGTCGCGAACGGCGAGGCGCTCGCGCGCGCATCGGACATCGTCATTCTGTGCGTGACGGGCTCGCCCGAAGTCGAAGCGGTGCTGACCGCGCCCGATGGCGTGCTCGCGGGATTGCAGCCGGGCGCGATCGTCATCGACTGCTCGACGGCGGTGCCCGCATCGACGCAGCGCATGGCGGCGCTCGTGAAGGAAGCGGGCGGCCTCTTCGTCGATGCGCCCATGACGCGCACCGCGAAGGAAGCGCATGAAGGGCGGCTGAATCTGCTGGTCGGCGCTTCGGCCGAGCTGTTCGCGCGCATCGAGCCGTTGCTGCGTACCTATGCGGAGAACGTGACGCTCGTCGGCGATGTGGGCGCGGGACACAGCATGAAGCTGCTGCACAACTTCGTGTCGCTCGGCACGATCGCGCTGATCTCGGAAGCGGCGGCCTGCGCGAAACGCGCGGGCGTCGATGCGCAGACTTTCGTCGATGTCCTCGCGAGAGGCGGCGGTGGTGGCGCGGCGCTCGAGCGGCTGCGTCCGTCGCTTATCGACGGCGATCCGTCGGGCATGCCGTTTCACATGTCCAATGCGTTGAAGGATCTCGGCTACTACGTGACGATGGCCGGCGACAACAACGCCGTCGATGCGATCGCCGGCGCCGTGCGCGCGACGTATGCGGATGCGGTCGAGCAAGGCGGCGCGCATCGTACTTTGCTGGAGTTGCCGAGGTTGCTGGGCGATTGAAGTTGCGATAAAAAAAGCCGCTCATCGAGCGGCTTTCCCTGGCGCTTTAAAGCCTCAATCGTCGAGCAAGGACAAGTCGCGCACCGCGCCCTTGTCCGCCGACATCACCAGCTTCGCATACGCCTTCAGCGCAGCCGACACCTTGCGCGGACGCTGCTTCGCGGGCTTCCAGCCCTTCGCGTTCTGCTCTTCGCGACGGCGCGCGAGTTCATCGTCGGAGAGCAGCACGTCGATCGTGCGATTCGGAATGTCGATGCGAATCTTGTCGCCGTCGCGCACAAGGCCGATCGCGCCGCCCGCCGCCGCTTCCGGCGAGCAATGACCGATCGACAGGCCCGATGTGCCGCCCGAGAAACGTCCGTCCGTCAGCAGCGCGCATGCCTTGCCGAGACCCTTCGACTTGATGTAGCTCGTCGGGTACAGCATTTCCTGCATGCCGGGCCCGCCCTTCGGACCTTCGTATCGAACGATGACGACATCGCCCGCCTTCACCTTGTCATTGAGGATGTTCTCGACGGCTTCGTCCTGCGACTCGGTGACGTGCGCCGTGCCTTCGAACACGAGAATGCTTTCATCGACGCCCGCCGTCTTCACGACGCAGCCATCCAGCGCGATGTTGCCCGTCAGCACCGCAAGGCCGCCTTCCTTCGAGAACGCGTGCTCGTACGAGCGAATGCAGCCTTCGGCGCGATCCGTATCGAGGCTCGGCCAGCGCGTGTTCTGGCTGAACGCGACTTGCGTCGGCACGCCTGCGGGACCTGCCATGTAGAACGTCTTGACGGCTTCGTCGTCGGTGAGCTTGACGTCCCATTGCGCGAGCGCGTCTTTCAGCGTCGGCGCGTGCACGGTCGGCACGTCGGTATGCAGCTTGCCCGCGCGATCCAGTTCGCCGAGGATCGCCATGATGCCGCCCGCGCGATGCACGTCTTCGATGTGATACTTGTTCGTGTTCGGCGCGACCTTGCACAACTGCGGCACGGTGCGCGACAGACGATCGATGTCCTTCATCGTGAAGTCGATATCGGCTTCGCGCGCGATCGCCAGCAAGTGAAGAATGGTGTTGGTCGAGCCGCCCATCGCGATATCGAGCGTCATCGCGTTCTCGAACGCCTTGAAGCCGACCGAGCGCGGCAGCACGCGCGCCTCTTCCTGCTCGTAATAACGGCGCGCCAGTTCGACGATGCCGCGTCCCGCGCGCTTGAACAACTGCTCGCGGTCGGCGTGCGTCGCGACGACGGTGCCGTTGCCGGGCAGCGAGAGACCGAGCGCTTCGGTGAGGCAGTTCATCGAGTTGGCCGTGAACATGCCCGAGCACGAGCCGCATGTCGGGCACGCGGAGCGCTCGACTTCGGCGACTTCCGCATCGGAATACGACTGGTCGGCGGCGATCACCATCGCATCGACGAGATCGAGCTTCTTCAGTTCGATGGCCTTCGTCTTCGGATTCGCGAGGCGCGTCTTGCCCGCTTCCATCGGGCCGCCCGAAACGAAAATGACGGGAATGTTCAGGCGCATCGCGGCCATCAACATGCCCGGCGTGATCTTGTCGCAGTTCGAGATGCAGACCATGGCGTCGGCGCAATGCGCGTTGACCATGTATTCGACCGAATCCGCGATGATGTCGCGGCTCGGCAGCGAGTACAGCATGCCGTCGTGACCCATCGCGATGCCGTCGTCGACCGCGATCGTGTTGAACTCCTTCGCCACGCCGCCCGCGGCTTCGATCTCACGCGCGACGAGCTGGCCCAGGTCTTTCAGATGAACGTGCCCCGGCACGAACTGGGTGAACGAGTTGACGACGGCGATGATCGGCTTCGAGAAATCTTCGTCTTTCATGCCGGTGGCGCGCCAGAGGGAGCGCGCGCCCGCCATGTTGCGTCCGGCGGTGGAGGTTTTGGAACGGTATGTGGGCATCGTGGTTGCGGTTGGAATGTCGCGAATGAAAGCGGGCCACGAGGGGTGAGGGCCCTTGCGCGCGGCATCCGCGACCTTTTGGGTCGGGTGGGCGCGAGTTTTGGGATTATCCCATACCTGCTTCGTCCATTCCGCTTCGACGCGCCGCCTGCACCAGTGCGCGAATCGCCCAGCGTCTGACCTTGCGCGCGCGTGCGTCGTCGAGTTGCAGCACGTCCTTGCAGACGATCATCGCCTCCGTGCCGATGACGAGCGCGAGCGCGTGCGTGAGCGTGTCGAGCGCGGCGGGACTGAACTCGTCTTGCGCGGGTTCGAGCGCGGACTCGATCAACGGTGTGCGGCGATTCTGCCGCAGCGGCATGTCGTCCTGCGATTCGCCCTTCGCCGCCCGCTCCAGCGAATGCGCGAGCATCATGCGCAACGGTGCTTCGTTCGCAAGAATCATGTCGTTGAGCGCGGCGTCGACACGCAACAATCTCGCGACCGGATCGGCCGATGCGCGCGCCGAAAATAGCTGGCTCGCAACGGGCGTGTCGACATCGAGCGATGCTTCGAGTAAGAGCGCATCGATGCTCGGGAAATGCCGATACGCCGTCGCACGCGACACGAGCGCTTCTGCCGCGACCTCTTCCAGCCCGGGTTTGCGCCCTTGCTTCATCAGCGCCGATGCCGCCTTCAGCAGATCCTTGCGCGTGCGCTGCTTCTGATTGCCGCGGGTCTTCGGTTCGGACTTCGCCATATCAAGCCTGCGGCAACTGACCGATGATCGCCGCGAGATCGACCCACACGTTTTCACGGCGAATCTGTCCGCTTTCGCTGAATTCGACGACATGCAGCATGCGAAATTCCAGCAGACGCCCACGGCCTTCGAGCCCGAACGGCCGGCCCGGCGCCTTGCCGCGCCACAACGACTCGTCGATGACAAAGCCGTCGCCATACAGACGGCGCAAGCACTCGACCCGGCTCTCCGACAGATCGGCAAACAACGCTTCGTAGAACGGCCGCGCGCGCTCGCGTCCGTGCGCCGGACCGGCAGGCCAGCCAACGACATCGTGCTCGACATCGTCGGTGAGCGTGGCGAGCACGCCTTCGACATCGTCGCTTCGTTCAAAACCGAAATGCTCTTCGATCTTGCGGTCCATCTCGACAGCAGTCAGCGTCATGATTGCCTCCTTGCACGGGTCACGCTTTCCAATTCATTCTAGTGAGACGACAGTCTCATTACAAGATTGAAATATCGTCTGTTGCGAGATGGTTAGCTATGCAATCACTTCAATGCATCGGCGCATATCGCAGATAAAAAAAAGCGCAGCCTCTTTCGAGACTGCGCTTTTTTTCCTTACGGTGCGGGGATCAAACCGCCCGTCGCACCATCAATTCCTTGATCTTGCCGATCGCCTTGGTCGGGTTGAGCCCCTTCGGGCACACGT
>NZ_JALQEK010000047.1:0-54441 GCF_023630765.1 Caballeronia sp. ATUFL_F2_KS9A
CTTGCCCGCCAGCGGCAAGCGATACTTCGCGATCTGACCGATCCCGATGTTCCGGTATTCCGGCCTTGGTTTTTTTAATGCTTCAGCCACATTAGACCCCTTCCCAAACTGATTGACGATTCGCGCGCCGTCGACGATCGACACGGGCGCGACCCGCCCTGCCGATTCGCTTTGACGAGCAACCGGCAACGTATTCGGGGATAGTTCTAGCCCGCGCACTGCGCGATAGCGGTATTTTGTCGCGCGATTGATATACTGTCCAATATCTATCTCGTCTTTCTGAAATAGCTTTTTCATATATCGCATGGAATTGCGACATCTCCGCTACTTTCTGGCCGTCGCCGAGGAACGCAATGTGACGCGCGCGGCCGAGCGGCTCGGCATCGGACAGCCGCCGCTCAGTCAGCAGATTCACGCGCTCGAAGACGAACTCGGCGTGCGGCTCTTTCGCCGCACGGGGCACGGCGTCGTGCTGACGGAAGCCGGCGAGGCGTTCGCCGCCGACGCGAAGCGTCTCGTCGACGACGCGCGTCTCGCCGTCGAGAAAGCGCAGAGCGCGGGGCGCGGCGAGATCGGGCAGCTCAATATCGGCTTCACGGGATCGGCGGCGTTCAATCCGGTCGTGTCGAAGCTCATACGGTCGTATCGGCAGGCTTATCCGAACGTCATGCTGACGCTGACCGAGGGCAATACCGCGCAACTGCTCGCGCATCTCGACGCCGGCCGCGTCGATGTCGCGTTCGTCCGTCTCGGCAGCCAGTCGCCCGCGGGCGTGCAGATCAATCACATCGCGATCGAGCCGATGAAAATCGTGCTGCCCGCCACGCACAAGCTCGCGAAAAAGCGCAAGGTGCCGTTGGCGACGCTGGCGGAGGATCCTTTCGTGATGCTTCCGCGCGAGGCAAGTCCGACATTGCACGACGTCATCATCGGTGCGTGCCGTGAAGCGGGATTCGAGCCGGTCGCCGGCCAGCAGGCGCCGCAGCTATCATCGGTCGTCAATCTGGTCGCGGCGGAATTCGGCGTGTCGCTGGTGCCGGCGTCGGTGTGCCAGATTCAGGTCGATGGCGTCGCCTACACCGATGCGCTCGGCAGCGCGATCACGATTCGTCTGGCGCTTGCATCGCGCATCGATGCGACAGCCGCCAAGACCGCCAACTTTCTCGATATCGCGCGGCAGATCGTTACGTCATCGACCTGACATTGTCATCAGAACAAGCGTGCATTGCATTCGACGATTTTTCGTCCAACACTTCATGTCGCAAGAAGAGCGTTGAAGAAGGCCGATTCCCGTCAGGTCGAGGAGCAAGGTCATGCGCGAAGATCTGAAGCATCCGCTGCAATGCACGCCCGCGTGCCGCCGGAGCTTTCTCAAATCAGTTGCGTCTGCAACTATCGCCGGGCTCGCGGTTCCGCCGCTCCTCATGACATCCGCTCACGCCGACGCGTTGACGCACGCGCAGCGCGACGCGATGTCGCCCGAGCAGATTCTCGATGCGATGAAGCGCGGCAACGAGCGTTTCCGCAGAGGCGAACGCAAGGCGCGCAACTACCTTGCCGAACAAAAGACGAGCGCAAAGGGACAATATCCCGCGGCCGTGCTGCTCAGTTGCATCGATTCGCGAGCGCCCGCCGAGGTAATCATGGATCTGGGCATCGGCGATATCTTCAACTGCCGCGTCGCGGGGAACATCGAAAACGACGACATTCTCGGCAGCATGGAATTCGCGTGCAAGCTGATGGGCGCGAAAGTCGTGCTGGTGATGGGACATACGTCTTGCGGCGCGATCAAAGGCGCGATCGCCAATGCCGAACTAGGTCATCTCACGGCGTTGCTCGCGCGCATCAAACCCGCCGTGGAAGCCACGAAGTACGACGGCGAGCGCACGGCGACCAATTACACGTTCGTCGACATGGTGGCGCGCAAGAACGTCGAGTCGACCATCGCGCAGATTCGCCAGGAAAGCGCCGTGCTGAGCGACATGGAGAAGCAGCACGCCATCAAGATAGCCGGCGCGATGTACAACCTCGGCACCGGCGCGGTGGACTTCTTCGGCTCTTAACTTTCGACGCGCTCGCGAAGTTCTTCCGTTTGCCTGACGACACCGCGCTTCGCGGACCAATACTCGGTTCGCACGCCGATGTCCTCCGACACGAACGGTCCGCCGCGCGTCGAGCGGTAGTGCGCGAGCGCCTTGTACACGAGACGTTGCCCGATCAGCAGAATCGGCACGTTGAGCAGCACCATCACGATGTTCATCAGATCGGAAAGCGCCCACAGGTTAGGCAATTCGAGTCCCGCAAGCACGGTGAGCGCGCCGAACGGCACGAACACGAGCGAGCCGACGACGCGAATGCCGATGATGAAACCTCTGCTTCGTGAAATGAAGTTGGCCGAGATTTCGGCGAACGAAATCATGCCGAGCAACGTCGTGAACGCAAAGAGGCCGTAGCACACGCACATCACGATCTTGACGACATGCGCGACCGAAACCGGCACGAGCGTTTCGACCGATGCGAGATAGACCGTGATCTTCGATGCCCTGACCGACTCCCACGCCTGACCGTCCACCGTGCCGGTCCATACGTGCGCCATCACGACGATGAAGCCGGTCATCGTGCAGATGACCATCGTGTCGAAGAACACGCCGAGGCTCTGCACGAAGCCCTGTTCGCAAGGGTGATCGTTGTCGGCGATCGCCGCGGCCATCGTGATGGTGCCCTGCCCCGCTTCGTTCGACATCAGCCCGCGCTTGACGCCTTGAGCGAGCGCCGTGCCGATCGCGCCGCCGAAGAGCGCATGCGGCGCGAATGCACCGACGATCACCTCATGAAAGAAGTAGGGAATCAGCGGCAGATTGATGACGATGATGACGAGCGACATCAGACAGAAGAGCGTCGCCTTGATCGGCACGAGCACATCGGTATAAGCGGTCACGCGGCGAATGCCGCCCATGATGATGAACGAGCACGCTGCGATGAGCACCGCCGCGATGACGTAATACACCGTCGACTGACGCCCGAGATGCGTGCCGGTCACCGTATCGGCGATGGTGCCGATCGCGGTGAACACGTTGAACGTTTGCGGCGGCACATTGAAAAGCGCATAGACGATGAATACGAGCGACAGCAACGTGCCGACGAAGCGCTTGTCGCCGAGAATGCGCCGCCCATAGAACGGCAAGCCGCCGACGAACTCGTCGTGCTTTTTCTCCTTGAAGAGCTGCGCGAGCGTCGATTCCATGAACGCGGTCGCCATGCCGAAGAACGCGGCCACCCACATCCAGAACAACGCGCCCGGTCCGCCGACGGAAATCGCGCCCGTAATGCCGACGATATTGCCGGGCCCGGCACGCATCGCGAGCCCGAGCATGAACGACGCAAGCGCGCTGACGCCGGTTTTCGACGACTGCCTGCGCAGCATCATGCGAACGATCTTGCCGACGTTCATCGTCTGGATGAAGCGCGTGCGGATCGTGAAGTGAATGCCCACGCCGACAAGCAAAAGGATCGCGAACGAAAACTGCCCGAGCACGGGGATTTGTGAATAAGCCTTGAAATTCGTGGGGAAATCCCACAAGAAATCCGAGACGGGCGCAATGCAGGCAAACAATGCATTCACGGATTGGAAGAGACTTTCCACGCTTGGGCGTTCCTTTCTTGCTTCGGCCTGTCTGAGACAGGGGTTCGGGATGTTGATAAACGAGTCGTCGCGCGTGCCGCAATGGACGCGCAAACGTGTGCGAGGCCGCGATTATACGGGTCGGCGTCGTACATTCATCCGACGATCGTTTCGTGCAGAAAGGCGCTGGCGCAACGAGACAGTTAGTTGCAGCGAGAAATCAAGCTCATCTCATTCTTCTCTTGCACAATCACGTTCCCAACGCTGCTGGAGAATGAAGATGAAGATGACCGAACGCCTCGCGAAACTTCTCGTCGTGGCTTCGATGGCCCTGCTCGCGTCGCTCGTCAGCTTTGGCAATCTGACGGACTACGGCAGCAACTTGCAGTTCGTCGAGCACGTCATGCGAATGGACACGACGTTTCCCGGCAACGCGAACATGTATCGCGCGATCACGTCGCCGGTGCTTCAGCATCTCGGCTATGACGCGATCATTTTTCTCGAAACGCTCACCGCGCTTCTTTGCTGGACAGGCGTCATCGCGATGGCCCGCGCACTGCGCCAGGAGAGCGCGGCCTTCGCGCGAGCCAAACGCTGGGCGATCGCGGGCCTCACGCTCGGCTATCTCACCTGGCAAGTCTGCTTCATGTCGATCGGCGGCGAATGGTTCGGCATGTGGCAATCGCAGCAATGGAACGGCACCGAAAGCGCGTTTCGCTTCTTCATCACGTTTCTTCTGATATTGATCTTCGTGACGCGTAGCGAATCAGGTTGAACGCCGATCAGTTCAACGCGACCGCAGCCGCCGCGCCAACGGGCGTGCCTTCGATCGCCACCGACTTCTGCCCGTCCGGCCCCACGGGCACATCGCCGACGAGCGTCGTGCGATACAACTGGCGATCGAAGTCGAGATCGAAGATATCCGTCGGCGCGAGATGCGCGGTCGTGCGGTTGTCCCAGAACGCGATGCTGCCCGGCTCCCACTTGAATCTCACCGTGAATTCCGGCCGCGTCACATGCTCCCATAGCAGTTCGAGCAACACCTGACTTTCGCGCGGCGCGAGCCCCGCGATGTGCTTGAGAAAGCCCGGACTGACATACAGCGCGCGTTCGCCGGTCTCCGGATGCACGCGCACCAATGGATGCTCGGCGACGAGCGTGTGATCCGTCACGGCCTTCGTGAACGCATCGGTGCCGCTTGCGCCTTGCGGCGGCGCGAAACGATGCACGCCGCGCAGACCATCGACGAACGCGCGCAGCGGCGCCGACAGCTTCTCGTATGCGATCACGAGATTGGTCCATTGCGTATCGCCGCCATAGGGCGGAATCGTGACGCCGCGCAGGATCGATGCGAACGGCGGATTCACCGCGGCAGTCACATCCGTATGCCAGCCCGTCCACGGACGCAGCACCGATTGCCCTTCGAAGCGCGTGGCCTTGCGAAACTTCGAAATCGAGTAAATCTCCGGATGCCCGTCGACGTGGCCGAACACCGGATGCCCCACCGTGAGCTCGCCGAAGTGCGCCGAGAACGCGATGTGTTGTTCGTGGCTCAGAAACTGCTCGCGGAAGAAGACCACGCGCCATTTGAGCAACGCGGCGCGAATTGCTTCGACCTGTGCGGAAGACAAGGGACGCGTGAGGTCGACGCCGCCGATCTCCGCGCCGATATGCGCCGACAGCGGGCTGACAGTCACTTCCGTTTCATTCCCGATGGCCACTGCATTCATTTCGGATTCCTTTGGATGATGGATAAATGAAAGACGTGTCAACTGCCTTGCGCGCTCGAATCGTCAGCGAAGAAATAGTCGCGCCATGATTTCGGCTCGTGACGAATCACGCCGACCTTATGCAGGAATGTGCCCAGTTGGAGCGTGTTTTGCGGCGTCGTCGCGAAGCTCGCTTCCTTGTCGCTGAGAATGCGCTCGACGAACGCAGGCGAGAGCTTCGACCCGTCCTGACGAATATAGATGGCCGCCGCTTCAGCCTTGTCCTTCTCGACGAGCTTCGCCGCATCGTCGAGCGCCGCGCGCACGGCGGCGTAGGTCTTCGGATTGTCCTTGCGCCATTTGTCGGAAGTCACGACAACACTGCCCGTCGACGGTCCGCCGAGGATTTCGGTGGAACTCGTGACCTTGTGGATCTTCGGATCTTCGAGTTCCTGATACTGATAGGGCGCGTTGGAGAAATGCAGATTGACGACCGAGTTGCCCGATAACATCGCGGTCGTCGCATCGGCGTGCGGCATGTTGACTTCGAAACGGTCGAGCCGCGCATACTCGGCATCGCCGAACGCCCTGGCCGACGCCATTTGCAGCAGACGTCCCTGCTGCGACACTGCGACGGACACCACCGCGATGCGATCCTTCTCGCCGATATCCCTGATGCTGCGAATGCGCGGATCGTTCGTCACGAGATACACCGGCACCGCGCTTTGCGCCGCAATGGCCCGAAAATCCTGATGCCCGCGCGTGCGATCCCAGATCGTCATCAACGGCCCGATGCCGATAGTCGCGATATCCGCCGCGCCCGAGAGCAGCGCTTCGTTCACGGCCGCGCCGCCGGAAAGCGTGTTCCACTGCACGTCGATATCGAGGCCCGCGCGCGCGCCGGCCTTCTCGATGAGCTTCTGGTCCTTCGCGACCTTGAGCAGCAACGAGCCGATGCCATATTGATCGACGATCTTCACCTTGCCTTCGGCGTGCGCGCGATGCATCGGTAAAGCACATGCCGCCATCACCGCGAGCATGGCGAAGAGGCGATGCAATGAAGTCGTCGGGATCATGCGGGGATATCGTGGATGAGCGGCGAGCGATCAATGTACTAGCCGCTTCCTCACACGCGAACGAAGAAATCCCGATACGGATAGCTTCGTTCGCGATAAGCGCCAGGGCGGCGCTCACGACGATTCGATGCACTGCGCCGTTCGAAAGACGCAGTGCGGTGCAACATGCTTACCAGTGATAGTTCATGCCGGCGAACACCTGACGTCCGTAACCGAACGCACACCAGCTGCCGTAGTAGCACGACGCGACGTATTCCTTGTTGAACAGGTTCTGCGCGTTCACATACAGCTCGACGCCCTTGAACTGCGGCATGGCGCGGCCGAGATCGTAGTTCAGCGTGGCATCGACGAGGAAGAAGCTCGACACCTTGAAGCTGTTGTCGCTGCTATACGTCGTGCCGGTGTAGCGTCCGCCCGCGCCCATCGAGAGACCGGCGAGCGGTCCGCGATTGACCGTGTAATACGCCCACAACGAAGCCTGATTCTGCGGAATCGCGGGCAGGAACTTGCCTTCGAGACCGCTGTTGTCCTTCGTGTACTTCGTGCTTAGATACGTGTAGCTCGCCGTGACGTTCAACGAATCCGTGAGGCTCGCCTTCGCTTCGAGTTCGACGCCGAGCGAGCGCGCTTCGCCGACCGCCGACTGGAAGTTCGGGTTGTCCGCATTGACCGTCAGCAGATTCTTGCGCGTCAGGTCGAACAGCGCGGCCGAGAAGAACGCGTTGTAGCCCTTCGGCTGGAACTTCACGCCGACTTCATACTGACGTCCCTTCTCCGGCGAGAACTGCTGACCGTTGATGTCCGTGCCCGCTTGCGGCGTGAACGATTCGGTGTAGCTGACATACGGCGCGATGCCGTTATCGAACACATACGTGAGGCCCGCGCGCCCCGTGAACGCGCGATCGAACTGATGCGACACGACGCCGTACGTCGTGTTGTTCGAATCGCTGCTCGCCCAGTCCTCGCGTCCGCCGAGCGTGAGAATCACGTTGCCCCAGCGCGCCTGATCCTGCGCATACACGCCGTATTGCGTGCCGCTCAGGATCTGGTGATAGCGGTCCGGCGGCGTGATCGCCTGGTTGTAGTTCGGCGCGAACATGTCGAGCGACGGCGCGGTGCCGAAGCCCGCATCGAAGTTGCTCGCATAGTGCTGGTAATCGAAGCCGAACAGCAGCGTATGGTCGATCGGGCCGGTCGAGACGTTGCCTTCGAGCTGATTGTCGAGCTGAATCGTGTTCAGGTTGTCCTTCGATGCAGCCGTGCCGCGATCGAGCGTGCGCAAGTCGTCTTCGAGCGCGCTCGCATAGACGCTCTTGTAGTCCTGCGCGAGATGCAGCAGACGTCCGTTCGAGCGGAACGACCACGCGTTGTTGAGCTTGCGGTCGAACTTGTAGCCGATCGATTCCTGCACGCGATTGAAGCTCTCGAAGTTGTGATCGCCGTCGTAGAAGTCGCTCGGCAGCTTGCCGTTCGGGTTGTAGAGCACCGTGCCTTGCGGCGGCACGCTGCCGTAGGACGTGCTGTCCGGATCGTGCTGATAGAGGCCGTACAGCGTGAGCGAAGTCTTGTTGTCCGGACGCCACGTGAACGACGGCGCGATCGCGATGCGCTTGTTGTACGTCGATTGCACTTGCCCGTCTTCCGAACGCGCGATGCCGGTGATGCGGTACAGATAGCGATCGTCGCCCGCGATCGGCCCGGAGAAATCGAACTTGGCCGACTTGTGCGCGTAGTTGCCGAACTCGATGCCCACTTCATGCAGCGGCACGACCGTCGGCATCTTGCTTTCCTGATCCAGCAGGCCGCCCGCCGCCGCCTGACCGTACAGCACCGAGACCGGGCCCTTCAGCACTTCGACGCGCTCCATCAAATACGGATCGATCTGCGGCACCGCGTACCAGCCGTTGTCGAGCAGCTTGAGACCGTTCCAGTACTTGTCGGCGTCGAAGCCGCGCACTTTGAGCATGTCGTAACGCGTCGCGATGCCGCCGCGCGTTTCGGGCGTCACACCCGACACATAGCGCACGGCCGCATTGAGCGTCTGCGCGTTCTGCTGATCCATCTGCTCGCGCGTGACGACCGAGACGGACTGCGGCGTCTCGAGGAGCGACGTGCCCGTCTTGAGCGCCGTCGATTCTTTCGCGACGTAGCCTTTCGTCGGACCATACGGTTCATCGACGTTCTGCGCCGTGACCTTCACCGCGGGCAGCGTGCTTTCGGCCGGCGCGTTCGACGCCGCAGCCGCCGATGCACCCGACGGCGCATCCGCGGACTGTGCGTGGGCGAGCGGCGCTGCCGCGAACAGCAGCAAGGCGGCCAGTTTCAAAGGCCGCATCGCGACCGGGCTCGTCGTTCCTGTCTTCATGCTCATTTCTTTTGGAGGTCCATTGCGTGTGAATGCGAATCGTTATTATTTGCGTCCGCATTGTGACAAGATGTTTTGTCTTTGTAAAGAATCGATTGGAAATCTTTAGTCCAAAAACGACAGTCTCGATCTGCCCGAGCCGCGCCAGGCACGCATGGCCTGGACTGGATTCGTTAATGCGGATGCGGTCGACATCGCCGCATTCATCGGCGCATGGACGCGCGCAGCTCAACGAGCCGCTTTCTTCTTCGCTTTCGTCTGATTCAACGAGATCGCCGCACGCACGAGATTCTTAAGCGCGTGTGCATCGATCTTGTCGCCTTCGAAAAAATCGATTGCACGCCGCGCATTGCCTTCGAGGCTCGCGTTGAAGAGTTTGTCGGGGTCCGGCAGGCTCGCCCCGTGCGCGAAGGTGAGCTTCACTTTGTCCTTGTGCGCGTTGCCCACCGCGATCATGCCGTCGCGATACCAGACCGGGCTGCCCATGTACTTCCACTCCTCGACGATCCCTTCGTCCGCTGCGAGGATGATCTTGCGCACATTGGCGAAGGTCTCGCCGCGCCAATCCGCGATGCCCGCGATCAGTTCGTCGATACGTTCCGATGCATTCATGCATTTCTCCTGTTTTTATTCGTGAGCGACATCAGCGGATGAGGCCCGGACTGCCTATGGTGATTTGCAGCCTTTGCGCCTGATCGAGATGAAAGATGAATGAAGGACGCGAGCGGATCAGCAAGGTTCGCGCGTCCGCGCTGCGCGCCGTGCGGATATAGCCTTCGACGGTACGCACCAGCTTCTGCAACGAGACGACCTCGTGTTCGAGATACGCTTCGTCGAAATCGTAGGTGCTGGTTTCATCGAGCTCGGCGATCTCGCTGTTGCTTTGCTTCGTCAATGCGTCGCTCGTCGCGCTGCGTTGCGGCTCCGTGCCGAAGCGCTGCGTCAGCGTCATGATCTCCTGATTGACCTGCGCGTGTTCCGACACGATCCGTTTCGCGTAGACCTGCAGGCTGTTGGAGCGCGTCTTGCGCAACGCGAGATTGGCCGCCGCGATCTCGGCCTGATTGGCGACGAAGACGACGCCGAGCATCTGTTCATCCGTAAGCGAAGGCTCTTGCGCGTACACACGAGCCGTCCAAAAGAGCAACACGAGCAACGCCGCGACGATGCGCTTGCCGTTCATGCGCGCCTCCCGATCATGTCGACGGCGATGACTTTACCTTGAAACATGTGCTTCACCTGTCCGAAACGGTGGCCTTTCGTGTTCGATATGCGAGCCTTCAGGTCGCCCACTCCTCGCAAAGCAGCGTCCAGTATGGAGTGCAGGCCGATGCGTGGACTAAGATGTAGCCTTTGATCCAAGACAAGCTCCTGCCGCTTTTTTACGAAGACGGCGGCACATCAACTTTCCCTTCAACTCTATGAACGCCGAAACGGTTTGGCCCGAGCAATCCTTCGACTGTGAAGGCTGGCGCGGCGAGATGGCTTCGCGCATCGCCAGCTTCGACTGGTCGGACACGGCCATGGGCCCGATCGGTCGATGGTCGAAGAGTCTGCGGGCAGCCGTGCAACTTCTGCTTGCTTCGCCTGTGCCGCTCGTCATGCTCTGGGGCCGGCGCGGCACGATGATCTACAACGACGCCTATGCGGGCTTCGCCGGTGGACGTCATCCGTTTCTGCTCGGCAAGCCTGTCGAAGACGGCTGGCCCGAGATCGCCGCGTTCAATCGCAATGTCGTGGACACCTGTTTGTCCGGCGCAACGCTGTCCTACGCCGACAAGCGTCTCACGCTGCATCGCAATGGCCGGCCCGAAGACGTGTGGATGGATCTGCACTACAGTCCTGTCGCAGAAGACGACGGTCATCCGGCAGGCGTGATTGCCGTCGTCGTCGAAACGACTCGCAAGGTACTTGCCGAAGATAAGCTGCTCAAGCTCATGCAGACGCTGGAAGAACGCGTCGCGGAAGCGGTCACGGCGCGCGTCGAGGCCGAGGAGCGGTTTCGTCAGGTGCAGAAGCTGGAAGCCATCGGCAATCTGACGGGCGGCGTCGCGCACGACTTCAACAACGTCTTGCAGATCATCTCCGCGAACCTGCAGTTGATCGAACTCGCGACGCGCGACAAACCCGATCTCACACGCAGGCTGCGCGTGATGAGCGAAGCCGTCGCGCGCGGCGGCAAGCTCGCCTCGCAGATGCTCGCCTTCGCGCGACGTCAGCCGCTCAATCCCGCCGTCGTCGATCCGGCGAAGCTCGTCGCGGACATGTGCGAGTTCCTGCAACGCGCGCTGCCCGAATCGATCAAGCTGAAGACCACGGTATCGTGCGATGCCTGGAACCTCTTCGTCGATCGCCATCAACTGGAAAACGCGCTGCTCAATCTCGTCATCAATTCGCGGGACGCGATTCATGAAGGCGGCAACATTCAGCTCGAAGTCTCGAACGCGACCCTCGGCGATCAGATGACGACCGGTCTCGCGTTGCCCGCGGGCGATTACGTGAAGCTCGTTGTTACCGACGACGGCGACGGCATGCCCGACAGCGTAAAAGCACGCATGTTCGAGCCTTTCTATTCGACGAAAGCCGAAGGCCAAGGCACCGGCCTCGGCCTGAGCATGGTGTTCGGCTTCGTGTCGCAAAGCGCGGGCTGCGTGGATGTCGAAACGCAGGTGGGCGAAGGCACATCCGTCGCGTTGTACTTCCCACGCTCCACGCAAGTCGAATCGACGAATGCGCACGGCGCGCGCCCGCGTGCATCGAGCGGCGGCGAAGTGGTGCTCGTCGTCGAGGACGATGCCGACGTGCGCCTCGCGACCATCGACATGGTTGCGCAGCTCGGCTACAAGGTGCTGTCGGCGCCGAGCGCGGAATCGGCGCTTGCCGTCCTGCAGAAGCATGGCCACGTCGATCTTCTTTTCAGCGATGTCGTGATGCCCGGCACGCTGCGCGCGAACGAGCTCGCGAAGATCGCGAGCGCGCCGCCGTATAACGCGACCGTGGTGTTCGCATCGGGCTATACGCGCGACATCATCTTTCACGAAGGGCGGCTCGACAAAGGCGTCGTGCTGCTGAAAAAGCCCTTCACGTTCGATGACCTCGCACGCACGATCCGCCATGCGCTCGATGCGCGGCGCTGAACGTCAACGCGACACGCGCGCCTTCGCCCAGTCGGCCTTCTTCGCAAGCGCGATGAACGCCGCGAGATATTCGACGCTGACATCGGCTTCGCGCGTGCCGAGATAAATCTTCTTCGCAATGCCCTTCCTCCCTAGCTTGAGCACGGCGAGCGGCATGCGGTCCGCGTATTCTTCCGCGAGCCAGCGTGGCAGCGCCGCGACGCCACGCGCACTCGCGACCATCTGCATCATGATGTCGGTCGTCTCGATCGTCTTGTGCCTTCTCGGCACGACATTCGCGGGCGTGAGGAACTGGGTGTAGATATCGAGGCGATCGGTTTCGACCGGATACGTGATCAGCACTTCCTGCGCGACCTGCTCCGGCGTGACATGAGCGGCATCGGCGAGCGTGTGCGCTTCGGGAACGACGAGCACCTGCTCGTAATCGAAGACGGGCGTGAAGCGCAAGCCCGGTTTCTTCAGCGGATCGGGTGTCACGAGCACGTCGATGTCGTAACCGAACAGCGCGCCGATGCCGCCGAACTGAAAGCGCTGCTTCACGTCTACATCGACATCGGGCCAGCGCGCGAGATACGGCGACACGACCTTGAGCAGCCACTGATAGCACGGATGACACTCCATGCCGATGCGCAAGGTGCCGCGCTCGCCTTCGGCATATTGCCTCATGCGCGCTTCGGCGAGTTCGAACTGCGGCAGCATGCGATTGGCGAGGCCAAGCAGATACTGGCCCGCCTGCGTGAGCCGCATGCTGCGCCCTTCGCGCGTCCACACCGCCGTGCCCAACTGCTGCTCCAGCTTCTTCACCGTATGGCTCAGCGCGGATTGCGTGAGGTTGAGCAGGGCGGCGGCGGCGGTCAGCGAGCCTTGGCGCTCGACTTCTCGCACGACCATCAGATGCGCGCGTTCGAGCATAGGCGTCTCCATGAACGAATTTAATCGATGCATGAAATTAAACCATTTTTATTCATGCGTAGGAAATTCTATCATCGTCGCCATTCACTCTCTTTCCGACGAGAACACGCAACGATGGCCACGACACACAACCTCGGTTTCCCGCGCATCGGCGCAAACCGCGAGCTGAAGTTCGCGCTCGAAAAGTACTGGAAAAAAGGGTCATCGCGCGACGAGTTGAAGGCGGTCGGCGCTCACTTGCGCGAGCGCCACTGGAAGCATCAGTCGCGTCTCGATCTCGTGCCGGCCGGCGATTTCGCGTTCTACGATCAGGTGCTCGACATGAGCTTCACGCTCGGCAATCTGCCCGAACGCGTGCGCGGCTTTCACGGCGATGCGCTCGACAACGCCTTCCGCGTCGCTCGCGGACGCTCTTCCGAAAGCGCTGAGGAACATGCAGCGTGCTGCGAGGGCGTGGCTGCGGGTGAGATGACGAAATGGTTCGATACCAACTATCACTACATCGTCCCCGAGTTCGATGCGGCGACGCAGTTCACGCTCGATACGTCGCGTCTCGTCGAGCAGCTCGGCGAAGCGCGCGCGCTCGGCGTGAACGCGAAGCCCGTCATCATCGGGCCGGTGACGTATCTCTGGCTCGGCAAGGCGAAGGACGACTCCGACAAGCTCGCGCTTCTCCCGCGCCTGCTGCCCGTCTATGCAGCGCTGCTCGATCACTTCGCGGCGCTCGGTATCGAATGGGTGCAGATCGATGAACCCGCGCTCGTCACCGAACTCGATACGCAATGGCGCGACGCTTTCGTCACCGCTTACGATGCGCTCTCACAACGACGCGTGCGCCTTCTGCTTGCGACCTACTTCGGCCAGTTGCAGGAGAATCTCGATCTCGCGTGCAAGCTGCCGATCGACGGCCTGCATATCGATGCGATCAACGCGCGCGATGACGTCGGCGCCGCTGCAAAGCTGTTGCCGGATTCGTCGGTGCTATCGGTCGGCGCGATCAATGGCCGCAACATCTGGAAAACCGATCTGAACGCCACGCTCGACTGGCTCGAACCGCTGCATGCATCGCTCGGCGACAGGCTGTGGATCGCGCCATCGTGCTCGCTGTTGCATACGCCCGTCGATCTTGCGAGCGAAATGAAGCTCGATGCCGAAATCAGATCGTGGCTCGCATTCGCGCTACAAAAGCTCGATGAACTCGATGTGCTCGCACGCGCCTTGAACGACGGTCGCGCAAGCGTCGCCGATGCGCTCGCGTGCAACGCGGCCGCGATCGCGAGCCGCCGCGCATCATCGCGCGTGCATAACCCGGCGGTGAAAGAAGCGCTCACAAAGATCGACGCGACGCTCGGCCAGCGCGCGAGCGCATACGAAACGCGCGCGCAGAAGCAGGCCGCGATGCTCGCGCTGCCCGCCTATCCGACGACGACCATCGGCTCGTTTCCGCAAACGAACGAAATCCGTCATGCGCGTCGTCAGTTCAGGAGCGGACAGCTCGATGCAGCCACCTATCGCGCCGCGATGGAACGCGAAATCACGCGCGCCGTGAAGGAACAGGAGGCGCTCGGGCTCGACGTGCTCGTGCACGGCGAAGCCGAACGCAACGACATGGTCGAATACTTCGGCGAGCGGCTCGACGGCTATGCGTTCAGCGAGTTCGGCTGGGTGCAGTCGTATGGATCGCGCTGCGTGAAGCCGCCGATTCTGTTCGGCGATATCAGCCGTCCGAAGCCGATGACCGTCGAATGGACCCGCTATGCGCAAGCGCAAACCCGGAAGCCGATGAAAGGCATGCTGACCGGTCCCGTCACAATCCTGAACTGGTCGTTCGTGCGCGACGATCAACCGCGTTCCGAATCGTGCCGGCAACTCGCGCTCGCGATCCGCGCTGAAGTGCTCGATCTGGAGGAGGCCGGCGTTCGCGTGATCCAGATCGATGAGGCCGCGTTGCGCGAAGGCCTGCCGCTGCGCCGCGCGCAATGGGATGGCTATCTGCGCTGGGCGGTGGAAGCGTTTCGCATCGCCGCGAACGGCGTGCGCGACGAAACGCAGATACACACGCACATGTGCTATTCGGAGTTCAACGACATCATCGCATCGATCGCCGTTATGGATGCCGATGTCATCACCATCGAAACGTCGCGCTCCAACATGGAACTGCTCGAAGCCTTCGACCATTTCAAGTATCCGAATCAGATCGGGCCGGGCGTGTACGACATCCACTCGCCGAATATCCCGAGCGAAGCGCAAATCGTCGCGTTGATGACGAAGGCAGCGGAGCGGATTCCGCGCGAGCGTCTGTGGGTGAATCCCGACTGCGGACTCAAGACGCGTCAATGGGACGAAGTGATTCCCGCGCTGCGCAACATGGTCGCGGCCGCGCATACGCTGCGTGCATCGGCGTAAATCGCTTCCTACGGTCAGCATGTTGCGGCCTGCGAGCTTCGTACGGTATAGCGCGACGTCCGCATGGCGGCATTGCGGCATGGCCCTTGCTCGCCGAATACACATATCCTCGTCCAAAGGAGACGCGCATCATGAAGCTCTATTACGCGCCCGGCGCATGCAGTCTCGCCGATCACATCGCGATGCACGAAGCCGGCCTGACCTTCGACCGCGTGAAGGTCGATCTGAAGACCAAGGTGACGGAAGACGGCACGCCCTTCGGCGAAATCAACCCGAAGAGTTATGTGCCCGTCGTCGAGTTCGACGATGGCAAGCGTCTCACCGAAAACGTCGCGATTCTTTCGTGGGTCGCGCAAAAAGCGCCATCGCTCGCGCCTTCCGGCGACGACGGCCATCTGCGTCTGCTGGAAATGCTTGCGTTCATTTCGACCGAGATCCACAAGCAGTTCGGACGCGTGTTCCGGCCGACATCCGATGCGGAAGCGTCGGCGGCGCGCGAGAAAATCGGCCAGCGCTTTGCGTATGTCGCGAAGACGATGCGCGGCGATTATCTCTTCGGCAACGATGTAAGCGTCGCGGATGCCTATCTCTTCACGATGCTGACGTGGGCGCAGAAAATGGGCGTCGATATGCCCGCCGAGCTCCAGGCGTTCTACAAGCGCATGCGCGAGCGCCCCGCAGTGAAACTTGCGTTCGAGCACGAAGGGCTTGAATGAGGGAAACGCGTTGCTGGCCGCAAAGCCCGGAACGCGCCTTGCGCCATGCTTCGTACCAACATCGACTGATGGAGGCAGGTCATGCAAGCGAACAGAACCATCGCGATTTCGGCTTTACTGATGGCGCTCTCGGGCGGCGCATTCGCCGCAGCCGATCAGACGCAGCCGGGCGCAAGCCACGGACCGTCGAGCGCGAAGAACGCGCAGGATGCGGCCGGCATCACCCCGAACTCCGGCCACAGCAGCGGGCCGTCGACGGGGCCGTCCGGCGTGGGCGGCTCATCGAATGGAACGAGCGGCGCCGGTGCGGGCACACGCCAAGGATCGGGCGGCATGCAGCCGCGTCTGAACGGCAGCGGCGGCACGAACGGCCAGACGAGCCCGTCGACGACCGGCGGCGGCGCGCAAGGCTGGTAATGCGTCAGGGCGTGTCGGGTGTGTCGAACCAGTCGTCGGCGGCGCGAAGTTCGAGCGAGCATTCGTTCGCGTTCGCCTGACCCGAGCGCGACTGGTCGAACGCACTCCGCACGTGCGCGATCACGCGATCCTGCACGATGAGGCGCTGCGCGGTATCCATCGCGCCATATCGCTCGAACTGACGCGCCGCGATGCGCAACACGACGCTGCAACGCGCATCGAGCGTCGTGTCGCGGCCCGTCTCGATGGCCCACGATACGTTGATGACGATGTCGTAGCCTTCGTCCACCACGCCTACGAACGGCGTCTTCCGCGCATCGAACGCACGCGACAACGCCACCTGCAATTCCTCCACGCGCTGATCCTGATCGGTGTATTTCATTCCTCGCTCTCCTGGATGCCTGTTCGATAATCGCCCAGCAAGCCGCGCTCCTGTCTGTAACGCGAACGGGTCCGTTGCTTGCTGCGCCCGATACGAAGGCGCGCGCCGCGTGCCGCATCACGATTCCGGGAGGCCCATCATGACGCCAGACAAGCCCGTGCCGCATGCCACCGCCGACGATATGGACGAACCCGTAGGCGAAGACACGAAGCAGCGTCAACTCGACGAACGCGAAAAGCGCACGCACGAAGCATCGGAAAACGAATTGCCGTCGACGCAGGAAAAGAATCCCGTTCCGCCGGATTCCAACGCAACGTAGCCGATGCATCGCGCAGGTCATTCAACGAGGGATCAAATCATGTCTACCGAGACTTACGTTCGCAACGGACATCGCGTCGAGATCACGATCGATCACGATCCAACGGGTCAATGCACCTGGTCCTACACGATCGATGCGGACGGCTTCACTGAAATGCGCGATCGGCCGTTGGAAAGCGCGGACGCCGCGAGGGAAGCGGCCACGACGCACGCGAACGCCAAGGCCGACGCACTGCCCCCCGGCGACGAGGCCGGGGCCTAAGCGCTCCGGCGGTCTTTGATTCGGCGGATCGCCGATGGGATGCGGCGCGCCATCGGGCGGCACGGGATCGTCATCCGGTACGGAAGGATCGGGATCGACGTCGGGCGGCGGGATTTGCATGCGTTGGTCGGCGTCTGCGGGAAAGCGCGGTGAGTTCATCCTCATCTCCGGTTTGTCGGTCAGATGAACTTCCGCATTCCCCATGCCGCGGCCCTTGTCATGGCAACAACGTCGATGAATCCAGATCGGCGAGCTTGCCGAGTTCTTCGCGCCGCGTATCGCATGCATCGCGCACGCGCTGCCCAAAGCCGATCCAGATCGCGAACGCGACGACAGACAAACTTCCAAGCGTGATGAACGCCGCCGGATAGCCATAGTGATGCGCGATCCAGCCGCCGAGCATCGGGCTCAGGCACGCGCCCGCCGCCTGGACGCCAAGCACCGCGCCCTGCCCCAGATTCACTCGTCCGCTTCCGTGCAGCAGATGCACGACGAGCGCGGGCACCGCGACGGTCTGCAAGCCCGCGCCGATGCCATCGAGCACCTGCACCGGCACGATGCCCCATGAAGGCGCGATCCACGCGGCCGTCATCGCGCGCAGCGGGAGCGTCGCGAGCGTGACGAGGATGATCCACCAGAAGCCCCATCGGCGAATCAGGCGGCTCGCATAGGCCGCCGCGACGAGCATCACGATCTGCGAGATCACGATATTGGCGGCCGTCACATGGCTGGGATCGGCAGTATGCGCCGACGCGACCGCGAGACTGTAGAGCGGCAGCATCGCGGAATTGCCGAGGTTGAACGCCGCGAGCGCGGCCGCCAGCACGAGCAGCGAGCGGTTGCGCAGCAGAACCTGTATGGCATCGGCGCGCGTGTCGGAGGGATCGTCGTTGTCGTCCTTTGCAATGCCGCGCGCGAAATGCCGATGCACCGAGCGCGGCGGAATCCACAGCGCCGCGAAGATGCAGCCCGCACCGAACGCCGCGCTCAACGCGAAGATGTACGGCATGCCGAGCCACGCGCCGAGCCAGCCCGAAAGCGCCGCGGCCGCAATATTGCCCGCGTGATTCGCCACCTGATTGCGTCCGAACTGGCGATCGAAATTCTGCCGTCCGACGATGCCGAGCGTGAGGCCCGCGAGCGCGGGGCCCATCGTCGCGCCTGCGATCGCCGTGGCCACTTGCGACAGCGTGACGGGCCAGAAGCCTTGCCACATCCAGATGATGATCGCCGCGACGATGGACAGCGCGCTCGCGACCGCGACGATGGCGCGCCGGTGCGGCGTGGCATCGACGAGCGCGCCGGCGGGCGTCGTCACGAGCATGCCGACGATGCCGCCGATGGTCAGCACCGTGCCGATGCGGTCCGGCGTCCAGCCGTGCGCTTGCAGATAGATACCAAGAAACGGGCCGACGCCCGCCTGGACGTCCGCCGCGAAGAAGCTCACGGCGATGAGCGGACGGGTTGGCTTCACATTGTGTATTGGCATGTTTTGGATTCAGAGCACGATCTGCACGCTAAGTTCGACGACACCTTCGCTTCGAAGTCCGTAGTATTTCGCGCTCGATGCCGAATGGGTCTTAGCGCGCAGCATGAGGCCCGTTAACGCTTGCTTCGGCGCTGGCGTCGATCGACGATCGCTGCCGTCATCGCGCGCGGGGCGCAAGGCCCGATGCTCGCGGGCATCGTTCGATGTGAGTGTCATCCGAGGTATGCGCCTCCTTTATGCCGTGCCGAACGCACAGCAAATCGCATTCCGCGTGCTCGCGAGCAGTGGCGAACTGGGACTGTCGCTTGCTGCCTTTTCAACGTTCTGACCTTTTTCGGGAAATGTTCATGAACACCTTTGAAGAAGCGCGGGAACGCATGGTCGAACGTCAGTTGAAGGGGCGCGGCATCAGGAACGCGCGCGTGCTCGAATGCATGAGCGTCATCGCCCGCGATGCCTTCGTTCCCCCAGCCCTTGCCGAATTCGCCTACGAGGACAGCCCGTTGCCGATCGCCGCGGGTCAGACCATCTCGCAACCGTACATCGTCGCGCTGATGCTCGAAGCCGCCGACCTGCAACCTGGCGATCATGTCCTCGACATCGGCACCGGCTCGGGTTATGCGGCGGCGATCGCGGCGTGTATCGCGGCGCGCGTCGATACCATCGAACGGCATCGCGAACTCGCCGACGATGCCGCCGCCTTGCTCAAGGCGCTCGGGCTCACGAACGTCAGCGTGCATCATGCGGACGGCACGCTCGGCATGCCGCAGCACGCGCCCTTCGACGCGATCATCGCGGCGGCGGGCGGTCCATCCGTGCCCGACGCATGGCGCGCGCAACTCAAGATTGGCGGACGGCTCGTGATGCCCGTCGGCGACGCGCGCGAATCCCAGCGTCTGATGAAATACACGCGCACGGACGACGATGTGTGGCGCGACGAAGACCTCGGCGGCGTGATGTTCGTGCCGTTGATCGGCGCGCAAGGCTGGAGCGACGAACCCGACATTCGCACGGACAAACCCACGCTCGAGGAGTCCGTTGCGCGCACGTTGCCCGATCTGATCCGCGCATCGGCGGTGCGTCTGCCCGCGCTCGATGCGCCCGACTTCGCACATGCGTTCGATCGTTTCGCGGACAAGCGCGTCGTGTTGCTCGGCGAAGCGAGCCACGGCACCGCCGAGTTCTATGTAGCGCGCGCCGCCATCACGCGGCGTCTCATCGAACGGCACGGCTTCAGTTTCGTCGCGGTGGAAGCGGACTGGCCCGATGCCGCGATCATCGACGAGCACGTTCGCGGCCGTCCGCGCGCGCGACCCGAAGCACGACCGTTCACGCGTTTCCCTACGTGGATGTGGCGCAATACCGAGTTCGCCGCGTTCGTCGCGTGGCTGCGGCAGCACAACGCCGCGTTGCCCGACGAGCGCCGCGCCGCGTTCTATGGACTCGACCTGTATAGCCTTTCCGAATCCATCGCCGCCGTGCTCGCGTATCTCGACGCACAGGACCCGGGCGCGGCGCGCATTGCCCGCGTGCGCTATGGATGCCTCACGCCCTGGCAGAAAAACCCCGCTGTCTATGGACGCGCCGGGTGGCAGGCGGGCTTCGGCACATGCGAGGAAGCCGTCGTCGCGCAATTGCGCGATCTGCTGGACAGACGGCTCGCCACGTCCGCGAGCGATCACGGACTGCTCGACGCGACGCATAACGCGCGGCTCGTCGCATCGGCGGAGCAGTACTATCGCGCGATGTACGGGGCATCGGCGGAAAGCTGGAATCTGCGCGACACGCACATGTTCGACACGCTCGACAGCCTGCTCGATGCATGGGGACCGGACGCGCGCGCGGTCGTATGGGCGCACAACTCGCATCTCGGTGATGCATCCGCGACCGAGATGGGCCGCATGCGCGACGAGTTGAACGTCGGTCAGCTATGCCGCGAGCGCTTCGGCGACGACGCCGCGCTCATCGGCTTCGGCACGCACGCGGGCACGGTCGCGGCGGCATCGGACTGGGAGGAGCCGATGCAGATCATGCAGGTGCGGCCATCGCGCGCCGATAGTTACGAGCATCAGTTTCATCTTGCGGGCGCGAGCCCGTGCCTCGTCGATCTTCGTGCGGGCGTGAACGATGCACTGCGCGACGCATTGGGCGAGGAGCGGCTCGAACGCTTCATCGGCGTGGTCTATCGGCCCGATACCGAGTTGTACAGCCATTACGCGCAAGCCGAGCTGTCGGCGCAATTCGATGCGTTCGTGTGGTTCGATACGACGCGCGCGGTCAGCGCGATCGAGCCTTCACAAGTCACGCACGAGACGCCAGAAACCTTTCCGTTCGGCGTCTGACGCGCGTTTGCGCGTAATGGAGCGCGTAATGGAACGTAAGCGTTGCTTACACATGCTCACGTCATTTTCGTTGCCCATTGCGTACAGTCCGGGCATCCAGAACATCCCTTTGCCACTTCGAGAGGAACGAACATGAAGAAGAGTCGAATCGTCGCCGCACTGGTTTGCGCGAGCATCGGACTGACGACGGGCGCCGTTTTCGCACAGCCCGCACCCGGCGGTCCGGACGGCTATCACGATGCGCATCGCGCACCGGGCGGTCCGGGCGGTCCCACTGCCAAGGGCGGTCCCGGCGCGCCGGGTCATGGTCCGGAGATGAATGGCCGCGACGCGCCCCGCCCGCCGCAGCATGCCAACGATGAGCCGCGTCGCGACTGGCGCAAGGGCGAGCGTCTTGATAACGATTACCGAAGCCGTCAGTACGTCGTCGACGACTGGCGCGGACAAGGCCTGCGTCAGCCGCCGCGCGGTTATCAGTGGGTCGGCGTCGGTGCGGACTATCTGCTGGTTGCGGTCGCGTCGGGCGTCATCGCGCAGGTCGTGTTGTCGCATTGATCTGCGTTGAATGCGCATAAAGAAAAGCCCGCCTGTCGAGGCGGGCAAGATGCGCTTAAACGAGAGGGGGTCGAAGCGCACATCCAACGCGGTACGTTACGAATCGATTCGTGCGACTACAGCTTCCTGCGAATCGTGCCGGGCGAATCGGCGCTTTCCGTGGTCCTTGCCGGCGGGTCCGGCACAGCGACCGTCTGATCGAAAACGAAGCCCATTGCGATGTGCTCGGTGTTCGTGGATCCACATGCGGGGCACGTATCGTCTTCGAGAGCATCGTCTGAATATATGAGCTTGTTGCATGCTGCACAGCGTATAAGCATCTGTACTCCCGAAGTTCCAAGAAGATCGTCTCTCATTTATATGTCAAAACGAACGCACAGCCAATTGTTCTTTATGGGTGCCTTATGGGTCGCCTGTCGGGTCCCCTCTTGGGTCGCCTCGAGCACGCTTTAACCACCACGTTAATTCGCTGTACACCGTTCAGCGGATGATGCTCCACTCGGACTCGATCGCGCCCGCAGCCATCGCGCACTCGCTGAACGGCGGCACCGGCTGCGCATCGGGCGCGCCGTGCCAGCGTACTTCGAAGCGCTCTTCCATCCGTTCCGGTCCCTTCGCCGCGCCCGCAATCGAGGCGAGCCTGCAACCCGCGGCCTGCATCGATTCAGCCAGCGTGTCCCGCGAAAAGACGCCTCTTTCATAAGTTATCCGGAGCTCCGCATGATTCTCGCGCGGTATGCGTCTTTCGACCTCCTTCAGAAACCAGAGCACGACGATCCCGAGCCCGAGTCCCGCCGCGCCGAGTCCGAGCTGACCGCCGCCGAAGCACAGTCCGACCACGGTCACGAACCATAACGTCGCCGCTGTCGTCACGCCTTTGACGAGGCCATCCTTGCGAAGAATCGCACCCGCGCCGATGAAGCCCACGCCCGACAGTATCCCGAGCGGCAGGCGCATCAGATCGATCTGCACGAACGAACCGGGCGTCTTGCCCGCCTGAGCAAGCAACGCGTTGACTTGCAGCATCGCGAGACACGCCGCGAGGCATACGAGCAGCGTGGTTCTCAATCCGGCGACCTTGCCCGATTCGCCGCGATTCAATCCGATGAGAATGCCGGCAAGCACAGCCAGCGATATTCGAATGCAGACATCCGGCCATTCGAGGGTGAGAGGCATGAGCGCCATCGTATGTGTCCTGAAGCAATCGTCCGCGTAAAGCGCTCTAGCAATCATCACGCCCGCGTGGGTTCATCGCACCTTGCAGCGATTGAAAGACAGCGGCATGGCCATTGCGCGCAAGCCAAACAAGGCGTGCATGCAATGCGGCGCATTCTTTCGATCGTGTTTTCCGGAGACTTCAATCATGGCTATTACCGTCGGCGATTCTGGTCGATCGCCTGCATGCATGGGGCGTGCGCCGCATTTACGGTTATCCCGGCGACGGCATCAACGGCGTATTCGGCGCGCTCAGTCGCGCGAAAGGCAAGATCGAATTCATTCAGGCGCGTCATGAAGAGATGGCTGCGTTCATGGCATCGGCACATGCGAAGTTCACCGGCGAGTTGGGCGTATGCATCGCGACATCCGGTCCGGGCGCGGCGCATCTCCTCACCGGTCTCTACGATGCGCGCCTCGATCACATGCCCGTTCTCGCCATTGCGGGCCAGCAGGCACGCGCCGCATTGGGCGGACACTATCAGCAGGAAGTCGATCTGCCCGCGATGTTCAAGGACGTCGCCGGCGCCTTCGTTCAACAGGCGAGCGTGCCCTCGCAGATTCGTCATCTCGTCGATCGCGCGGTGCGTATTGCGCTATCGGAGCGCAAGGTGACGGCGCTCGTGCTGCCCAACGATCTGCAGGATCTGGAATACGAGCCGCCGGGCCGCAAGCACGGCACACTGCATTCGGGCGTGGGCTATCGCGCACCGAAGACGGTGCCTTATGCCGACGATCTGCAACGCGCCGCCGATGTGCTCAACGCCGGCAAGAAGGTCGCGATTCTCGTCGGCGCGGGCGCGCTGGAAGCCACGGACGAAGTCATCGCTGTCGCGGACAAACTCGGCGCGGGCGTCGCGAAGGCGCTGCTCGGCAAGGCCGCATTGCCGGACGATCTGCCCTACGTCACCGGATCGATCGGCCTGCTCGGCACCGAGCCGAGCTACAAGCTGATGACCGAATGCGACACGCTCTTGATGATCGGCTCGGGCTTTCCCTACGCCGAGTTCCTGCCGAAGGAAGGCGAGGCGCGCGGCGTGCAGATCGACCTCAAGGCGGACATGCTTTCGATCCGCTATCCGATGGAAGTGAATCTCGTCGGCGACAGTGCCGAGACCTTGCGCGCGTTGCTGCCGCTTCTGGAACAGAAGACGGATGGCGCGTGGCGCAAGGACATCGAAGGCTGGATGGACGACTGGTGGAAGAAACTCGAAAAGCGCGCGATAGAGCCTGCGAAAGCCGGCGTGAATCCGCAGCGCACGATCTGGGAGCTGTCGCCGCGCGTGCCGGCGAACGCCATCGTCACGAGCGATTCCGGTTCGGTCGCGAACTGGTACGCGCGCGATCTCAAAGTCAAGCGCGGCATGAAGTGCTCGCTCTCGGGCGGTCTCGCCTCGATGGGCGCGGCCGTGCCCTACGCGATCGCGGCGAAATTCGCGTATCCGGAGCGTCCGGTGATCGCGCTCGTCGGCGATGGCGCGATGCAGATGAACAACATGGCCGAGCTCATCACGGTCGCGAAGTACTGGAAGCAATGGTCGGATCCGCGCTGGATCTGCATGGTGCTCAACAACGAAGACTTGAATCAGGTGACGTGGGAACAGCGCGTGATGGAAGGCGATCCGAAGTTCGAGGCATCGCAGGACATTCCTTCGGTGCCTTATCACAAGTTCGCGGAATTGATCGGGCTGAAGGGCTTTTATGTCGACGATGCCGAGCGCATGGCCGCCGTGTGGGACGAAGCGCTCGCGGCGGATCGTCCCGTCGTGATCGAAGTGAAGGCCGATCCGAACGTGCCGCCGCTGCCGCCGCACATCACGATCGCGCAGGCGAAGGCTTTCGCGACCACGCTCATGAAGGGCGATCCGAACCAGAGCCATGTGATCGTCGATACGGCGAAGCAAGTGCTGGGCGCAGTGCTGCCGGGCCACAAGGACAAGTGATCGTCCATGCATCTGAGGATTCACGACGGCTCGGCATATCCGACCGTCGGCGGCGTGAATCCTTCTCTCACCATTCAGGCGATCGCGCGTTGCACGGCGGACGAAATCGAAGCGCTTGCCGCACGCGGGGAGTTATCGCGATGAGAAAGCCTCGGGTCGTGGTCATCACCGGAGCGAGCGCGGGCGTGGGCCGCGCGACGGCGCTCGAATTCGCCCGACGCGGCGTGGACGTCGCGATGATCGCGCGCGATCCGCAAGCGCTCGAAGACGCCGCCGCCGACGTGCGCGCGCTCGGCGTGCGTGCGCTGAGCATCGCGCTCGACGTGAGCGAAAGCGGCGCGCTCGACAGTGCCGCCGCGCGCGTCGAAGCCGAGCTCGGCCCCATCGACGTATGGGTCAACAACGCGATGCTGACCTCGTTCGCGCGCTTCGCCGATATGCCCGAACGCGATTTCAGGCGCATCACGGACGTCACGTATCTCGGCTTCGTGTGGGGCACGATGGCCGCGTTGAAACGCATGACGCCGCGCAATCGCGGCGTCATCGTGCAGGTCGGTTCGGCGCTCGCGTATCGATCGATTCCGCTGCAATCGGCCTATTGCGGCGCGAAGCATGCGATACGCGGGTTCACCGATTCGCTGCGTTGCGAGTTGCATCATGCCAAGAGCCGCATCCATCTGACGATGGTGCAGATGCCCGCGCTCAACACGCCGCAATTCGACTGGGCCAGGAGCGCGATCCCGCACGCGCCGCGTCCCGTCGCGCCGATCTACGAACCCGAAGTCGCAGCGCGCGCGATATGGTGGGCGGCCACGCATCGGCGGCGCGAGCTGTGGGTCGGCATGTCGTCGGTCAAGGCGATAGTTGCGAATGCAATCATCCCCGGTTTGCTCGATGTCTATCTCGGACGCACGGGCTTTCGCGCGCAGCAGGACCCCGCTCTCTCCAGCGGCGAACGTCCGGGCAATCTCTCGCAACCGGTCACTGAACTGCATCGGGTGCATGGGCGCTTCACGGACGAGGCGAAGCGCGCGAGCGCGTCGTTTTGGGTGGACACGCATCGCGGCCTGGTGCTTTGCGCGGGGCTCGGGCTGGGCGCCATCATCGCGCGCTTGATGCGTCGGCGCGCGTAACGACGATGACCGGCATTCGCTTCATGCGTTGTGATCGTGCGCGGTGATGCCATGACGCGCGCCATGCTTGCGCAGCGCGTCCTCGAAGAACGCGGGCGGCATTGGCTCCGGCAAGCCGTATTGCGGCTTCAGTTCGGCAAGCGCACGATCGAAGCGCACGAAGGTCGCGAAGTCGCGCGGATAACGCCGTGCATCGACACCGAGAAAGCGCCCTTCGCGTTTCGCCTCGGCGGTCAACGCGCGCCATTCGTCGATGCTCGTCACGCCGACGCCTTCGGTGCCATGCGAGAACAGCATCATGTCGATCTCGTCGAAGGACTCGCGTTCGAGAAAGCGGCGCAGCGTCTCTGCCGAAGGGTCGGTGCAGAAGACGAGCCAGAATGGGATCGCGCGCAATCGCAGCGTCGTGTACGGGTCCATCAGAAGAAATGAATCGACGACGAGCCGCTTCGACTCGATCCCCATCTCGCGATACCACGCGCGATACAACTCGGCCGTCGCGAAGCTGAACGCTTCCGGCTCTTCGAAGCGCCATTCGACGACGCGCCAGTTCTTCTGCTTCGCCAGCGCGACGATGGATTCGGTGAGCGCCACGTCATAGCCCCATTCGGCTTCGGGCGCGCGCAGGGTCGGCGCGGGCGCGTCCCATCGCGTGCGCTTCACGCCATAACGCGCGAGATAGCGCGCGACACGCGGCCCGCCTTCGAAGTACTCGCGCTCGGTCGCGCCGCCCAGCGCGCCGAACTGATAGAACGATCGGTCGCCGGTGCGCGTAACGGGCCAGTCGCGCGTGCATCGGACGATATGAAGCGTCGCGTCCGGCGCGAGACTGCGCAGCAGAAACTCGCGATACGCCAGCGGCAGCGCGCGCAGCTTCAACCGGAAGTAGCTCATCGCGGAGAGCATCAGCCGGTCCTGATTCGGATCCTGCATATGATGAACTGCGATGCGCGGATCGGCGCGAAGCAACGCATCGACGGCGGCGAGGCCGTCATCGAAGCCGCTTTGCGCATCGTCGGGATCGCTGAAGGGCGCGCGCACCGAGCACAGAAACGTCTGCGGCAGCCAGGGCACGCCGAGCGCCGCCGCAACGTGCATGAGCGCGCCATTCGACGAACCGATGAACGCGGCATCGTAGGTGCGCTGCGGGTAAAGCCCCGCGATCCATTCGCCGATGCCTTCCACATCGAGACGCCGCGCCTGCCGCGCCGTGATGCCCTCCGACATGCCGCCCACGGTGTACACCCATTCGCGGGCGCGCTTCGGCAGCAGGTTGATCGGCGGCATCAGGCTATCGAGCAGCGGCGACTGGCTCGGGCTGCTGAAGCGTTCGCCATGCAGACACGCGGCGAGCGCCTGCACCATGCCCGCGGCCGAATCGAAGCGGGCAATGCCGCGCGGTGGCTTCGTCATCTCGATGCGCCGCCCTGGAGAAGAAACGCGCGGATCGCGAGCGCGAAGCTATGCGGATAGACATAGTTGAGCGTGTGCGTGCCGCCGTCTATCGTCAGCAACGCGCCGTTCGGCACGCGCGCCGCCACTTCGCTCGCCCACGCGAGCGGCGCGACGGGATCGCGCGATCCGGCGACGACGAGCGTCGGCGCAACGATGCGCGACAGCTTGCGCTCGATGCGATCGCGCATGAGTTCGCGCATCGTCGCGAGCGCGCGCAACACGCCCGCTTTCGCATAGTCGATGCGCCCGATCGGCGCCGACGATCTCGCCTGTTCGAGCCGTCCATTGCGCCAGTCGCGACAAACTTGCGTGAAGAGCGAGCGCGCATCGCGATCGACGGTCGGTCCTTGCAGCACGAGCCGGTCGACCGACTCGGGATAGCGCGCGGCGAAATCCGCGAGAATCTGGCAGCCGAAGGAATTGCCGATGAACATCGCCCGCTCGATGCCGCGCGCGCCGAGCCAGAGGCGCAACGCATCGGCGAGTTCGGGCACCGACAGCGCGCCGCCGCGCAGTTTGCTTTCGCCGAAGCCGGGCAGATCGGGCGCGTACACGTCGAAGTCGCTGCGCAACGCGAGCGCGAGCGGCTCCATGTAGCGGCTCGATATCACGAGACCATGCACGAGCACCACGGGCAGGCGCTTCGCGTGGCCACCTTCGCATGCCGCGTGACGCGAGAACATGCGATACGGTCCGGCCTGCGTGTAGCGCGCCGTGATGCCCTTGCGGGCGCTTTCATCGGAAAGGGCGGGCGTGCGCTTGAGGCGCGTCCATTCGATCGCCGCCCAGGCCGCGAACGCGCACGCGCCGACGCCCGCGACGATGCGCCATGATGGCCGCGCGGCCGTCACGCGGCGGGATCGAGCGCGACCTTGATCCATCCCGGTTGCCTTTGATCGAATGCCTTGTATGCGTCGATGACGTTCATCATCGGCTCGCGTGTCGACAGCACGCGCAGCGGATCGAACGATCCGTTCCTCACGCGCTCGACGAGTCCGGGCGTCACCGCGCGATGATTGCAGTTGCCCATCTTGATGGTGAGATTCTTGTTCATCGCCACACCGAGCGGAAAGAAGCGGTCGTTCGGCGGATACACGCCGATCACGCCGAGCGTGCCCGCCTTCGCCAATGCAGCCACGCCCCAGTCGAGCGCCTGCGTGGGCGCATCGCCGGGAATCCAGTTGCCGTCGTGTTCGTTGCGCTGCGCCGTGACGGTCCTGCTTTCCGCTTCGCCCTGCTTGACGGCATCCTGCGATGCAGCCGGCCCGCCCTGCGCGTGCACTGCATCGACGCCCACGGCATCGATCACACGATCCACGCCGATGCCGCCCGTCAACGCGAGAATCGTTGCGACGGGATCCTCCTCGTCGAAGTTCACCGCTTCCGCGCCTTGCGCGCGCGCCATCGCGAGACGATCCGTCAGGCGATCCACGACGATCACGCGTCCCGCGCCGAGCATGAACGCACTCGCGACGGCGAACTGGCCGACCGGTCCCGCGCCGAACACCGCGACGGTATCGCCGTCACGCACCTCGGCAAGTTGCGCCCCGAAAAAGCCCGTCGGAAAGATATCGGACAGCAGGATCGCGCGTTCGTCGTCGATATTCTCCGGCAATTTGATGAGGCTCGCATGGGCTAGCGGCGTGCGCGCGTATTCGGCCTGCAATCCGTCGATCGGCCCCGTCGACTTCGGTCCGCCAAAGAACGCCGTGCCCGCGGCCGCGCCATTGGGATTCGCCGAGTCGCACTGCGCCGTGTAGCCCGTGCGGCAATACGAACAGCAGCCACACGAAATCGTCGATGGAATCAGCACGCGGTCTCCCGGCTTCAGGTTGCGCACGCCGCGACCGACCTGCTCGATCACGCCGACGCCCTCGTGGCCGAGTATCGTGCCCGGCACCATCCCTGGCAGCGTGCCGCGCACCATGTGCAGATCGGTGCCGCAGATCGCGCTCGCGGTCAGGCGCACGATCGCGTCCTGATCGTGACGAATCGAAGGGTCGGGCACGTTATCGAGCGATATATCGCCTATTCCATGAAACACAACCGCTTTCATTGCACACTCCTTGAATGGCCGGGTCCGTGTGCGATTTCAGCAATGGATGCGCCCGCGCACCGCATTAGGGACTTTCGTTTCAGCGAGAAGCAACAGCGGGTCCCGACCGGGTACGGCGCTTGCCCGCATGTTCGACACACATCGAGGAATGCGCCATGAATACGCTGCGCATCGACGATCTGCATCCGACGCAGGCGACGCACGGAGAACGGCAGGTCCGCCGCAAAGCCGAGGAATATCGCGCGCTGAACGCACATGAACTGGCAATGTCGATAGCCGCGAAGCCGATTGCCGTCGTGCTCGGGCCGGGCGGCGAGCCGTATGTCATCGACCATCATCATGTGGCTTGCGCGCTGGCCCGCATCGGCGTGCAGGACGTGCCGTTCGTGCTGGTGCGGGACTTGTCGTCGTTATCGCGCGCGGCGTTCTGGCTGACGATGGAGAACGAGGCGTGGGCGCATCCCTACGACGCGGACGGCCGCCGCATCGCTTTCAAGGACATGCCGGTGCATATGCGGGACGCCATCGACGACGATTTTCGCAGCCTTGCGGCCTTCGTGCGCAGCGCGGGCGGCTACGAAAAAACCGACGTGCCGCTTGCCGATTTTCGCTGGGCGGACTTCTTTCGCGCGCACTTCCCGCGACCGCGCGACGATGCGCAATTCGACGCGCTGCTCGAACGCGCCGCCGGTCTGGCCCGCAGCGACGCGGCCCTCGGCCTTCCCGGTTTCATCGGATGATCTTCACCGCGGATTCGCCGCGATGAAATTCTTGAGCGCGGTATAGACGGGTTTCTTCGTCACGCCGTCGTTGAGCATGATGCCGTAAGGGCCCTGACCGGTGGGCGGATCGTCGTAAAGCTCGTAGACCTGTATCGACTGAATGTTGTATTGCGGCGCGATTGCGAGAAGCCTGCCCATCATGTCGTTGGCCATGTAAGTGGCCGCCTGATCGACGGTGCCGGGAAAGTCCGGACGCATGCCCACTTCGTTGATCCAGATCGGCTTGCCGAACGACAGCAGCGTGCCGACTACGTTGTAGCAACGGATTCCGCATGCGTGCGTGATATCGCCCTGCTCCGAGTACCAGTGCCACGCGGTGATGTCCCACGTCACGATGGGATGTCCGCTCGTGCCGTCGGGTTGCGTGCCGTTGGCGAGCATCGTATCGAGGCCGAGGTGCATCCACGTATTGCCGCCGATGATGATCTTGCCGACAGCATCCACCGACTTGATGCCCGCGATCAATCCGCGAATCACGCCGCGCGCGATCCGATAACAATCGTTGTGGTAATCGGCCGGATTTACGCCATCGACCGCACCGACGAGACATGTCGGCGCAAGTTCGTTGGTGACTTCGTAATAGGCATATTGCTGCACGCTGACGATTTGCTGAGCGAGCGTGAAGCTCGCCTGATAAGCCGAATTCTCATCGGCGAAGTTGAGGTCTTGCAGGATCACCGGATAAACCATCACGCCGGATTGCGCCATGATCTTCGCGAACTTCGCGAGATTTTTCGCGCCGGCTACGTTGGAAATGTCGTTGCGGTACATCGTCATGTTGAGGTCTTTCAGTTGCGCGGCTTGTTGCTCCGGCGTCGACGTCTGATATGGACCGACCCAGTTGGCATGACCGTTCATGCCATAAAACACGCTGCCCGCAGGCGCAATCACAGGCTTTGCGGTGCTGCTCGTGCCGCCGGGGCTGCTCGCCGCCGACGGCGCCGATGCAACCGCTGGCGCCGATGCAACCGCAGGCGCCGACGCTCCGCCGTCCGAAGGGCTCGACGCCGCTATGGGACTCGATGCACCCGAAGGACTCGATTGCGCGCCACCGGTCGTGCTCGCGCCGCCAGTTTCACCGCCGCCACCGCCGCCGCATGCGGCCAACAGAAGCGCGATCGCGAAACCCGGCCATATCGAAAGCCGCCCCGCTGAAATAATGCGCCGCGATTTGAAGATATGAGCAACGGATCGAATGAAAGTAATGGCTTTCATGGCGCGTTCGGAATATTCAAAATGAATATCGAGCGGCCGGTTCATTGCCGGAATTGAAACGCCCGCGTCGCGCGGCGAAATGCGAGCGCGAACAGGCACAGCCGCGTTCGACGAATGACGAACGCGGCCCCGCTTCGATACGAGAGATAAGACGACGCCCCACTGACCGATGCGCGCAAACGCGATGGCGCGAGCGTGGCAATCGCCGGACGCAACAAAGGGCCTTCGCGCTGCGTTTCAATCGAGCGCGCGAAGGAGAATCGGAAACCATCGAAAGACACGAACATGCATGGACATGCATGTCGCAAATACGTTAGTACATCATAACGTCGGTGCGCGCTTATTCAAGCATTGCGAGTGAATCGGCGAAGAATACTTATCGAATCGATAAGATCCATTGGACTGATGAAAACGCTTCGCGAAATAAAGCGCATTACATGCGTTGCGCCGTAAGGCTATCGTTGGGATCGTGGATTGCTCGGGGAACGAAGCCCCGCGCGCCCGTCTGGCGTGCCGGAACCTCACTGCGAGCCAATCTTTCAAGGAGATACATGCGGATGCCTGCTACGCACAAAGCGATCCATTGTGCCAGCCGGAGCACCCGCGCCATGATCGCTTTTCTCGCCGCATTCGTTTGTCACGCGAGCGCGCGCGCCGACGCGCCGCTCAATTACTTCCTCCGCGCCGACGGTCCCGCCGCCACGCCGACGATGCGTCTCGGCTGGGCGCTCGCGGCACTGGCCGTCGCCGTCGCGCTGATCGTGAGCGTATTGCTCGTCGGCGCGATCATCCGCAAGCGTCCGCCGCCCACGAAGCGCGATGCATCGCACGTGCAGGGCGAAGGCGGCGGCATGCGCTGGGTCTGGATCGGCACGGGCATCTCGTCGGTCGCGCTTTTCGTCGCGCTCGCCTATGTGCTCGTGACGCTCGAATCGGTCGCGTCGCCGAGAAAGGAGCCCGCGCTGACCATCGCGGTCACGGCCTACGACTGGTGGTGGAAGATCGACTATGCGGGCGTGACCACGGCCAACGAGATTCACATACCGGTCGGCGAGCCTGTGAAAATCGAATTGCGCAGCGCCGATGTCATTCATGCGTTCTGGGTGCCGCGTCTCGCGGGCAAGACGCAGACGATACCGGGCGTCGTCAACGAGCAATGGATTCAGGCGGATCGCGCGGGCGTGTATCGCGGGCAATGCTCGCAGTTTTGCGGCGCGCAACACGCGCATATGGCCTTCGAAGTGATCGCGGAACCGCGTGCCCAATTCGATGCGTGGTACGCGGCGCAAGCGCGCCCGCATGCCGCCGACGCCACCGCGAGCGCCGGGCAGCGACTCTTTCTCGATCGCTGCGCGGGCTGTCACGCCGTGCGCGGCAGCGATGCGAACGGCACGCAAGCGCCCGATCTCACGCATCTGAATTCGCGCAGGCTCATCGCCGCCGGCACGTTGCCGAACACCGAATCGAATCAACTCGACTGGATACGCCATGCACAGCGCATCAAACCGGATTCGCTGATGCCATCGATCGCGCTCACAGCGGCCGAAGCCGCCGCGCTCTCCGCTTATCTTCGGACACTGCAATGACCGAACACGCCACGTCCCCGCCGCCGCTGCAACGCACGCTGGCGATCGGCCGCATCGAACCCGGCAGCGCCGAAGAACGCAAGCTGCGCGAGACATGGGAAACGCCACCGGGATGGCGCGGCTGGCTTTCGACCGTCGATCATAAAAGCATCGGCTTGCGCTATCTCCTCACCGCGTTTGCGTTTCTGATCGCGGGCGGCATCGAGGCGCTCATCATGCGCGTGCAGCTTGCGCGCCCGGACTCGACGCTGCTCACGCCCGAGCAATACAACCAGCTCTTCACGATGCACGGCGTGACGATGATCTTCCTTTACGCGTTGCCCGTGCTCTCCGGCTTCTCCAACTATCTGTGGCCGCTGATACTCGGCGCGCGCGACATGGCGTTTCCGCGCCTGAATGCGCTGTCGTACTGGATCTTTCTTTTCGCCGGACTCTTTCTGTATGCGAGCTTTCCGTTCGGCGAAGCGCCCAACGCCGGCTGGTTCAACTATGCGCCGCTTGCCGGTCTCACTTACAACACCGGTCCCGACATCGATGTCTATGCGCTCGGCATGGTGCTGCTCGGCATCTCGACGACAGTCGGCTCGATGAACTTCGTGGTCACGTTCCTGCGCATGCGCGCGCCGGGCATGTCGCTCGATCGCGTGCCGGTGCTCGTGTGGGGCACGCTCACCGCATCGGGCGGCAACCTGCTTGCAGTGCCATCGGTGAGTCTCGCGTTCTTTCTGTTGTGGCTCGACCGGCGCATCGGCACGCATTTCTTCGACGTCGTCAACGGCGGCCGCGCGCTGCTCTGGCAGCATCTCTTCTGGATCTTCGCGCATCCGTGGGTGTATGCCGTGGTGCTGCCCGCGATGGGCATCGTCTCCGATGCGCTCCCGGTCTTCTGCCGCAGGCCGCTGGTCGGCTATCTGCCGGTCGCGCTGTCGACTGTCGCGACGATGGTCATCGGCTTCGTCGTATGGATCCATCACATGTTCGCGACGGGCATTCCCGCGCTCGCGCTGTCGTTCTTCGGCGCGGCGAGCATGGTGATCGCGATACCGAGCGCGGTCGCGACGTTCGCATGGATCGCGACGATTTGGACGGGACGTCCCGTGTTTCGCGTGCCTTTTCTGTATTTCGCGGGCTTCGTGTTTCTCTTCGTGATCGGCGGATTGTCGGGCGTGCTCACCGCAGCGGTGCCTTTCGACTGGCAACTCACGGATACCTATTTCGTCGTCGCGCATCTGCATTACGTGCTGCTCGGCATCAACGTGTTTCCCGTTATCGGCGGCATCTACTTCTGGTTCCCGAAATTCACCGGGCGCATGATGAGCGAGAGGATCGGGCGCATCGGCTTCTGGATTCTGTTCACGGGCTTCAACATCGCGTTCTTTCCGATGCATATCGCGGGCTTGCTCGGCATGCCGCGACGCATCTATACCTACGCGCCCGACATGGGCTGGAACACGGTCAACATGATTACGTCGATCGGCGCGTTCCTGTTCGCGTTCGGCGTGCTGATCTTCATGTGGGACTTCGTGTACAGCCTGCGGCGCGGTCCCGTTGCGGGTGATAACCCCTGGGATGCGCCCACGCTCGAATGGGCGACTTCATCGCCGCCGCCGCCGTATAACTTCGCGATCGCGCCGCGCATCGCGAGCCGTCATCCGCTATGGGAGGAACGCATTTCCGGCAAGATGCGTTCGCGGCTCGACGAAGGCTACATCCTCGACAAGGGACGCGAGGCGCTCGGCACCACCGCGCTCGACGGCGATCCCGACGTGATTCTCAAGATGCCGGAAGACTCGTATGCGCCTTTCTGGCTCGGCGTCGCGTCGCTGGTGTTCTTCTCGGGCCTCGCATTGACCGCATGGTGGCTCGCGGCGCTCGGGTTGATCGGATGCGGCGCGGCCATCGTCGTATGGTTGTGGCCGCGCCGCGAACTCGGCCAGCGCGACGATACGCCCGAGCCGCACGAAACCGGAGCGACACCATGAGCGATTTCGCGGAAGCGTTGCCCGAACGCGCGCGTCTGCCCATCGGCAGTCCGGGCGAACGGTCGGGCGGATGGTGGGGATGTCTCACGCTCGTCGCGACCGAAGCGGCGCTCTTCGGCTATCTGATCTTCTCGTATCTGTATCTCGCTTCGCAGACGACACAACACTGGCCGCCCGAAGGCATGCCGAAGCTCGGCCTCGGCATCGCGAACACCTGCATTCTGTTGTCGAGCAGCGTGTTCGTATGGGCAAGCGAGCGCTTCGTGCGGCGCGGAAAACGCGGCATGGGCGTGCTGATGCTCGCTATCGCGCTTGCGCTCGGGGCGATCTTCGTCGGCATACAACTCAAGGAATGGGCCGATCATCCCTACGGCCTGACGACGCATCTCTACGGCTCGCTCTACTTCACGATCACCGGCTTTCACATGATGCATGTGCTCGTCGGCCTCGTCGTGCTCGCGTTCCTGCTGCTATGGACCGCGCTCGGCTACTTCGACCGGGCGCGTTCGGCGGCGCTGACCATCGGCGGCTTGTATTGGCATTTCGTCGATGTCGTATGGCTCTTCATCTTCGCGACGCTGTATCTGTCGCCCTACGTGCTGGCGAAATGAAATGAACGATGCATCGCCCATCGACGAAAAGCGGCATCCCGTGCGTCCGGGCGGCATGGCGCTCGCGATCGGTCTCCTGCTCGCACCCGCCGCGTGGATGACGCAGACGACGCTCGCGCAGACCATCGCCGCGTGGGGCTGCTTCCCGCATGAGCGTCCGGTGAACGCGCCCGCGATGCCTTGGCTCGAGCACGGCATCGTGCTGCTGGCGCTGGTCGCGTTGCTGCTGGGCGTCGCGGGCGGCGTCGTCGCGTGGCGCAACTGGCGGCGTACGGGCGAGCTTGCATCGACGCTGAAAGAGCATGGAACGATCGACAGACATGCGGCCCGCGATGCGTTCATCGCGCGGGCGGGGGCGCTCGCGAGCGCGCTCTTCGTGTTCGCGCTGATCGCGACGGATCTCGCGTGGCTGCTCGTGTCGCCATGTGGAGGACGCTGATCGTGACGACGTTCGGACGCCGCGCGCTCTTCTGCGCTTTCACGCTGATCGCATCGATGCCGCTCGCTCGCGGACAGACGCCCGATCTCGTCACGCGCGGCGCGTATCTCGCGAAGGCCGCCGATTGCGCCGGCTGTCATACCGCGCCGCCCGCGCCCGGCAAACCGCAGCCGCATCCGTTCGCGGGCGGCCTGCCGATGGGCTCGCCCTTCGGCACGATCTGGTCGAGCAACATCACGCCGGACCCGCAACATGGCATCGGGCGTTATAGCTACGAGGACTTCGCGCGCGCGTTGCGTGAAGGCGTCGCGCCGGGCGGCAAGCATCTTTATCCGGCGATGCCTTATCCATCGTTCTCGAAGGTCAGCGACGGCGACATGCGCGCGCTCTATGCGTATTTCATGCACGGCGTGGAACCCGTCGCGCAATCCGCGCCCGAAACGCATCTGCCGTTTCCGTTCAGCCAGCGCTGGGCGCTCGTCTTCTGGAATCTCGCCTTCAGGCCGACGGAACCGTTCACGCCCGATCCGAAGCGCGAAGCGCAATGGAATCGCGGCGCCTATCTCGTGCAATCGCTCGGGCACTGCGGCGCGTGCCATACGCCGCGCGGACCTGCCTATAACGAACGCGGCTATACCGAATCGTCGCGGACGTATCTCACGGGCGGCACCAACGATCACTGGTACGCGCCGAACCTGACCGGCGTATCGGGCGCGGGACTGGGCCGCATTGCACCCGACGACATCGCCGCGTTTCTCAAGACGGGGCACGGCGCGGGTCTCGCCACCTTCGGCAGCATGGTGCAGGTGGTCGAAGACAGCACGCAATATCTCGACGATCAGGATCTGCTCGCGATCGCGTCGTATCTGAAGAGCCTGCCGGCGAACGGAAACGGCGGCACCTACGATGCGCGCTCGCGCGCGGCGCAACAGAGCGTGGCCGCATTGCGCACCGGCGACGACGAGCGTCCCGGCGCGGGTCTCTATCAAAGCGCATGCGCGCGCTGTCACAAGAGCGACGGCGCGGGTGAAGCGTTCAAGTATCCGCGGCTTGCGGGCAATCCGGCCGTGCTGTCGGAGAAGCCCGATTCGCTCGTGCGGATGGTGCTGCAGGGCGGCAACGCGCCATCCACGGAACATGGGCCGCAGCCGAAGAAGATGCCCGCGTTCGCCGACAAGCTCACCGATACGGAAATCGCCCGCGTGCTGACCTTCGTTCGCTCGGCATGGGGCAACGATGCTTCGCCTGTCACGACGCGCGACGTGCGCAGCATGCGCGATGCGGTCTCGAAGCGCGCGCAACCTTGAATTGACGAAGCGAAAGTGACCGATTCACTGCGCCGCATCGGCGATTCGCGGCGCGTTGTACCATGGTTGACTGGACAAAATTTCCTACTACGCGAACGTCCGCCATGGCCAACACCAAAGCTTTAGAGGAACTCGCACGTCTTGACCTGCATATCGAGAATTGCGGGCGGCGCATCGTCGAGCAGACGGAACGCCTCGAATCGCTCCGACAGTGCGGATGGAACACCGACGACTCGGAAAGCCTGTTGCGCAATCTCATCACCAGCCTGCGCGCGCTCGATCAGCTTCGCAAGACCGTGGTCAAGGAAGTCGACGAAGCGGACCACTGATCGCCATTACCGCTCTTCGCGCGTCGTAAGGCGCGGATTCCGCACGCCGTGTTTCGATTCCTGGAACGCTCGATGCTGACACGACCGCATGACCGCGCATGCGGTCGTCTTTCTAACCAGCACCGGAGTCGTGAATGAAAACACTCGTCAATGAAAGAGCGCGCAGCGCCGCTCGTACAGGCGCCCTCAGGGAAAGCCGGGCCACGGTCGTTCTTGAAGCGGCAGCGTAAGGAGCACGACATGAGCAATACCACCGATAGCGGATACCCACGCCCGCCGATGCCGGCGCAACAGCAGGACAATCGCCCGGGACTCACCGGCCCGATGGACCCGCCGCCCGATCACGGCGAATCGAGCTACAAGGGCAGCAACCGGCTCGCCGGCAAAGTCGCGCTCATCACGGGCGCGGACAGCGGCATCGGCCGCGCGGTGGCGATCGCCTATGCGCGCGAAGGCGCGGACGTCGCCATCTCCTATCTCAACGAGCATGACGACGCCGAGGAAACGAAGCGCTGGGTCGAGAAAGCCGGACGCCGCGCGCTGCTTCTGCCCGGCGATATCACGGATCGCGAGCATTGCAAGCAGATCGTCGCGAAGACGGCCGAAACGTTCGGGCGCATCGACGTGCTCGTGAACAACGCGGCGTATCAGGCGACTTACGACAAGCTCGAAGACATCAGCGACGACGAATGGGACAAGACCTATTCGACGAATATCGGCGCGATGTTCCGCATCACGAAGGCCGCGCTCGCGCATATGAAAGAAGGCAGTTCGATCGTCAACACGACGTCCGTCAATGCCGATGCGCCGAATCCCGGACTGATCGCGTATGCGAGCACGAAGGGCGCGATCCAGAACTTCACGGGCGGGCTTGCGCAACTGCTGGCCGAGCGCGGCATACGCGCGAACTGCGTGGCGCCGGGGCCGATCTGGACGCCGCTGATTCCATCGACGATGCCGCCTTCGAGCGTCGAGAACTTCGGCAAGCAGGTGCCGATGAAGCGCCCCGGACAGCCTGCGGAACTCGCGGCGCCTTATGTGATGCTGGCATCGGACGAGGCGAGCTACATATCAGGCGCGACCATCGCGGTAACGGGCGGCAAGCCGATTATTTAGCGCGGCCGGGGCACAGCGAATGCTGCATTGAAAGCATGAAAGGCTTCGCGCGAAGCCAACGACAAGAGCGGGCGATGAGCCCGAACAATCATGCAATCCGACATGTTGAAGCTGGCCCGTGAATCCGGAATGACCGTTCTGCTCGACGGCAGGATCGGACAGCAGGCGTACATGAGCGTCAGCGGATCGGCGGATGCGCTGCAAAAATTCGCTCACGACGTGCACGCTTCGCTATCCAGGGAGCCGCGACGCAAGGCACGCGCGGCACGCTCGCCCAGCCTCAATTCGCTCGTCATGGCGCGTATGCGCGAGTGCATCGCCGCACGCGCGTGTCGCGGCGTCGGCACGCTGCATCGCCGCCGGCAGACCCCGCGCGGCGCACGTCCTACGTTAAGATCCCGCTCTTCCACTGCGCGATGCGAGCCACAATGAGCGAGCGATGCTGCATCATGGCCGCCAGCGTGTCTTCGAGCGTGCTGAGCAGCCTGACCGCATCCGTCGTGTCGTGTCCGCCGGAGCGCAGTTGCTCGATGATCTTGCGCTGACGCTCGATGCGTTCCTTGCCTTCGTTGATATCGCGATCAGCCTGGACAAGCGCCAGGCTCTCCGCTTCGAGATCCATTCGATCCTCCGTTTCCCGTCAGTTCGTCAGTTCGCGGATGAAGATGCTGTCTGCACCGCTTCGCGCAACAATTCGACGAGACGTTCCGCTTCGTCGATGCGCGCCTGCTCGATTTTTATCTGATCTTCATTGCCCGACCGCTCCGCCCAGCGCTGCCGCTCTTTCGCGAAGATGACGCGCTCGTGCACCGCGCGCATGGCCGACCAGATCGCCGTCTCCGAACGCGCTTCGATGCCCTCCTCCAGCGACAGCCCGGTGAACGCGTGTCCGGTATGGCAGCGATAGCGCATCGGATGATCGTCCTTGATGCGCCACAGCGCGCCGCCGCAATCGGGACATGTCAGCGCCGACCGCTCGCCGACTTCGTCGAGCGAATCGATATCCGACAGGCGGCTGGCTGCGAGGCGAGCCTCTTTCTCGAACACGTTCTTGTTCATCTGCGCTCCCTCGGAAGCTTCGTCGGACGACATCCCGTGCACCGCCGCCTGAATGCACCGCGAGAGTTCGCGCTCGACACACAGCATGTCGGCGCCGCACGATTCGAGTGCGGCACGCGGCATGCTCGGCGCTTCGCAATCGTCCGGATTCTGCACGATGGCGAAACCGCGTTGGGCGCGGATGTTGGCGAGACCGGCGGCGCCATCGTCGAGATCGCCGCGCTCATCACGACGCCGACGACACGCGCCCCGTATTCCATCGCGGCACTGCGAAACAGCGGATCGGCGGCGGGCCGCGAGAAGTTTTCCTTCGCACCCTCGCTGAGCCACACGCGCCCTTTCGACAACACGAGATGCCGGTCCGGCGGCGCTACGCGGATGGTTCCATGTTCGACCTTTTCGCCATGCGTTGCATAACGCGCGATCAACCGTCCCCAACTCGTGAGCAGGTCCGGCAGCATGCTGGCGTGACGGCCGATATGCAGCACGACGAACACCGCAGCCGGAAGATCGGCGGGAAGCGCGCTAACGAGCGCCCTGAGTCCCTGAAAACCGCCTCTCGATGCACCGATCACCACGATGTCCCGTTCAGCCATAGCGCCTCCTGTCTGATCTGGGAAGCAATCGGCGGACCGGCGCCGGTGCTTCAGCCGCCGCGCTCCTTCTCGCGCCCCGGCTCGAGCAATACATCGAGTGTATGAAGCAGCTCCGAAAAATCAACCGGCTTGGTCAGATGCGCGTCGAAGCCCGCCTGACGCGCCGCGCGTTTATCCTCGTCGCGGCCGAACCCCGTCAGTGCGATCGCCTTCACATCCGCGAGCGTCGTGTCTGCGCGCACGCGCCTGATGAACGTGTAGCCGTCGATGCCGGGCAACTGGATATCCGATATCACCGCATCCACGGAACCCTTGCCGAGCAGTTCGAGACCCTGCTCGGCGCTCGATGCGATCTGCACCGACGCCTGCTCGAGCTCGAGCAGCGCGGCGAACGATGCGGTCGCTTCGACATCGTTGTCGACGAGCAAAAGGCGCGCGCCGCTGACGGGCCGCGCGCGGTCCTCGCTGCGCGGCGGCACGGCCTGTTGCGTCGCGGCGGCGGGCAGCCAGACCGAGACCGTCGTGCCGCGGCCGAGGCCATCGGAACGCGCCTCGATGCGCCCGCCGTGCATGTCGACGAGCTGCTTCGCGAGTGCAAGGCCGATGCCGAGCCCGGACGATGTCGGATTGCGCCCGCCTTGCCGGTACATGTCGAAGATATGCGGCAGAGCGGACGCCTCGATGCCCTGCCCGGTATCCACGACATCGATACGCACCATGCCGCCGTCGCGCGCGATCCGCAGATCGACGGAACCGCCGCGATCCGTGAATTTCAGCGCATTGGAAACGAGGTTCCAGAGAATCTGCTCGCAACGCACAGAATCGGCGAATGCGTAGATCGGCTCCGCGCGATTGCTCGCGAGCAGCGCGATTCCACGTTGCACGGCTTCCGTTTCGGCGACATCCGCGATGCGCGCGAGTACGCCCGCGACATCCACCGGCGCGATGCTCAGCGCGAGCTTGCCGGTGCGAACGCGCGAAAGATCCAGCAGATCGTCGATGATCTGCGCCTGCCCGCGCACCGCGCGGCGGATCGAATCGGCGGTTTCCTGCACCACTTCGATACCGCGCGTTTCCGGCAGGCGCGGCAGGATTTCCGCCTTCATGCCGATGAGATTCAGCGGATGCTTGAGTTCGTGCGACAGCATCGCGATGAAGTCGTCCTTCAACTGGTTCGACAGCGACGCCTTCTCGCGCTCGGCGTGCTCGTGCGCGAGCGCTTCGCGGTTGGCGTCCTCGCGCATTTTGCGCTCGGTCAGATCGCGCGCGATCTTCGCGTAACCCGTGAACGACGGATCGGAGATCGGCGTCACCACGCCGCTGCAATACACGCGGCGTTCGTCGCGCGTGATGTGCCAGCGTTCGTCGTCGGCGCGTCCGTCGCGTTCCGCGAGTTCGCGCTCGTTCGCCGGCACGTTCGCCGCGCGGTCTTCGGGCGAGTAGATGAGCGAGATGTTCCTCCCGACGACTTCCTTCTCCGAGAAGCCGAAGATGCGCTCCGCGCCCGCGTTCCAGGTGACGATCGTGCCGTTCGGATCCTGCACGATGATCGCGTAGTCGGCGGTCGATTGCGCGACGAGCCGCAGACGCTCTTCGCCGATGCGCGCCGTCTCTTCGGCCACATGCCGCGCCGTGACGTCGATGAGCGTGAGCACCGCGCCGTCGATGCGGTCATCGGCCGTGCGGTACGGCAAGAGGCGCATCAGATACCATTTGCCGTCGTGGCTCTCGACTTCGCGCTCGATGAGCTTGAGCGTATCGAAAGCCTGCTTCACGTCGTCCGCGAGCGAGGAATAGCGCAGCGAATGCGTGATGTCGAAGAGCGAGCGGCCGATATCGACGTCGATCAGCTTGAACACGCGCGTCGCGCTCGTCGTAAAGCGCTTGACGCGAATCTGCTTGTCGACGAACACCGTGGCGATTTCCGTCGCCGCGATGATGTTCTGCAGGTCGTCGTTCGCCTTCGCCGTGTCCTCGACGCGCGCCTGCAATTCGGCGTTGACCGTGGTCAGTTCCTCGTTCACCGATTGCAGTTCTTCCTTGCTGCTTTCGAGCTCTTCGGTCGCCGAGCGCAGCTCTTCGTTGATCGCCTGCAATTCCTCGTTCGACGCCTTCAGTTCCTCGACGGTCGTCTCATGCTGCTCGATCGTCGTCGCGAGTTGCTCGCGCGTGTGCTGCAGTTCGCGTTCCAGTTGCAACAAGAGCGGATCCTGGCCGCGTTGCTCGGGCAGTCCTTCGTCGGCCATGTGCTCTTGCACCTCGTCGAACAATACGAGGAAAAAGTCGGCGTTCACGCCGGTGTCATGAAATGGACGCACCGTCATGTTGACCCAGACGGCGCGGCCGTCCTGAGTCAGCTTGACGCGCCGCGCCTCGACGCTGCCGCCCGTCTGATGCGCGCGAAAGAGCGTCGTGCGCAGGTCGAGCCGCAACTCGGGCAGCACGAGCGCCATGATGTTTGAGGACAATTCGCCGCCGCCGTGCCGCAGGAATCGCCCGGCCGTCGTGGACAGATGCACGATGTTCGAATCGCGATCGACAACGACGCTAGGCGGCGCATATTCTTCCAGCACGCGCTGATGCAGCGCCGCGAAGGAGAAGCTGCGGCGCTCCGGCGTTTCGGGCCCGGCGGCCATGCTCACCGGCGCGGCGGTCGTCATCAGCTCTTCGCGCGGCCCGATGTTCGTGGGGCCGAGCGAAGGAAACGAGACCGGCGGCTTCACGCGGTTCAGCACGGTGCGCGCGCGATAGATGCGGCTCTTCTTGTCCACGATGGTGAAAAGATCGTCGGCGGTATCGGCGGATTCGGCCGTGCCGAGAAAGAGATAACCGCCCGCCCGCAGCGCGAAGTGAAAGAGCTCGAGCACTTGCCGCTGCACCGCGCGATCGAGATAGATCAGCACGTTGCGGCAGGAGATCAGATCGAGATGCGAAAACGGCGGATCGCGCAGCAGGCTGTGCGCGGCGAACAGAATGCGCTCGCGCACCGATTTGACGATCTGGTAGCGTCCGCCTTCGTGCTTGAAATAGCGGCGCAAAAGCTCAGACGGGATATCGGTCGCGATCGAGCCGAGATAGGAGCCGCTGCGCGCCTGCGCGATGGCGGGCTCGTCGATATCGGTGGCGAAGATCTGATAGGTCGCCTCGAAACCGGCGGTTTCGCGCGCCTGCGCGAGCATGATCGCGAGCGAATAGGCTTCCTCGCCGGTCGAGCAGCCGGGCACCCACACGCGTATCTGCGACTCGCCCTTGGTCGCGTCGAGCAACTGCGGCACGACATCGCGCCGCAGCGCGTCGAACGCCTCGCGATCGCGAAAGAACTGCGTCACGCCGATCAGCATGTCGGCGAGCAGCGACGTGGTCTCGTCCGGATTCGAGCGCAGATGATCGCGGTATGCGCCGATATCGCGCAGCCCGTTCACCTGCATGCGCCGCTCGATGCGCCGCAGGATGGTCGCGCGCTTGTAATGACGGAAATCGTGTCCGGTGCGAACGCGCAGCTGCATGAGGATATCGCCCAGCGCGCGCTCGGCGCTGCCCGCCGTGGGCGGCGTTTCCTTCTCGGCCGCTTCGTTGGCCTCGGCGATCGGCAGGTGGATTTTCTTGGCGTTGTTCCAGAGATCCAGCAGCTTCTCGGGCATCTCCGCCGCCGGCAGGATGAAATCGACCTGGCGCGTGGTGATCGCGTGTTGCGGCATTTCGGCGAAATGCGCGTCTTCCGGTTTCTGCGCGACGGTGATGCCGCCCATCTCCTTGATGCGCGAGAGTCCCGCCGCGCCATCGGAGCCCGAGCCGGACATCACGATGCCGATCGAACGCGTGCCGTGCGCCGACGCGAGCGTGGCGAAGAAGTGGTCGATGGTCGTGGGCGCGCCGTTGGCCGCGCGATCCACCGCACGAAGATGACCCTCCGACATTTCCAGATGCTTGTCGGGCGCGTTGATATAGATATGATTCTTCTCGATGGCCGTGGTCGCGGAGACCTGCATGACCGGCATGTCCGTCACGCGTTGCAGGACTTCATCGGCGCGGCTCAGGCGATCCGCCGGCAAATGCACGATGACCACGAACGCCATGTCCATTTCGGCCGGCGCGTTATCGAAGAAATTGAGCAATGCTTCGATGCCGCCCGCGGACGCGCCCATGCCGACTACGGCGAAAGGCAAGGGTTCGAAGTTCTCGGATGCCGCCGCCTTCGATCGACTGCTGGTCATGTCTCCGAATCCTCCGGGTTCATCCCTTGTTTCCGATCACCGCGCATATTGTTTGAGTTCACTCGTGAGCCATGTCGTTGTAATGAAAACCCGGCGCGGGACGCGCGTCGCGCCTCTTGAGGCATCGATTGTAGTGTACGCAACGCGACCATTCGGCGCGCGGGTTTCAATTCGACGCGTTTGGCACGCGTCGTCAGACATGGAAGCATAAAACCGGCCGCTGCGTCAGGACACGCAGGGAGAGAAACGTCGCCCGGAGACGAACCGTGCGTCGCGCTACTTCGCGTCGTTGGCGGCGAGCGGCTCGGGTCCGTCCGGAGCCTCGATGACCGCGTGCACCGCGCGCTCTTGCGGCGGAGCGGCGTGCGCGTTGCGCAAGCGCATGATGGTCTGCCGCGACGTGTTGAGCGAGCGGGCGATCTCGGTCACGGTGAGGCCGGCGTCGAGACCGAGCATCGCCTGACGTTGCTGCGCTTCAGAAAGCGAACTCGGGCGGCCCTGCGCGACGCCACGCTCCTTGGCGGCGCTCGCCGCCTCGCGCGCGCGGCTGCGGCGCGTGACGCGTTCGAGCTCTTCCGCGAGCCGCAGCGTCTCGACGAACGCGAGACCTTCCTTCGAGCACAGATCGCTCTTGCCGTACGCGAGACAGATCGTGGCGATGCCGCGCCGCTCCAGCAGGCCGATCGTCGCGACGACGTCCTGCACGCTGTTGCCGAGACACCAGAGTCTCGTCGTGATCATCGTGTCGCCCGCCTGCAGCCGTCGCAACGCGCGCTGGAACGCGGGGCGCGCAGCCGCGGCGATCGTGCAACTGCAGCGCTCGACGAAGACCGCGCTCATATCGACGAGAAAACCCGCGGAGTCTATCTCCAGCAAGTCGCGCTCGTGGGTCGGTACACCTCTGCTTTCCTCGAAAACGTATACGACGGTTGCCATCGGTTCGGCCTTTTTCCGGTGCAAAGATCGTGCGCGAGCCATAACGGACAGACGCACGGATGCCTGCAGTATGACAGTCCGAAACGCGCGTTCAAGGTACGAAACCCGTTATTTTCGGACTTTCGGACGCAGTCGAAGGAACGAGCGGGATCCCGCTCGACTTGTTTCGAAACGATGCGAACGATCGTTTCAGGCGGCGGCTGCCGAATGCCACAGACGGCGGTCCACCTCGTCCTTGCCCGCGACGAGCGCAAACGCGCGGGCTTCCTCGACGGACGCGAAATGTCCAAGCACGCCCGTCGCGCGCTGGAGCCCCCCGGTGTCGGAGATGATCGTCATCGCGGCGTAGAGACCGCCGTCGAATGCGGCCATCGGCATGATGACGAAGCCGCGATAGGTGACCTGAGACTGGTTCATGGCGTGCCCTCTCTCTTTATCTAATGACCGTCCCTTGCTCTTTCGGGCAGTGTGAATGCCCGTAGGCTGTGCGCAGATTGTCCATCAGAAGAATGAGCCGACGATCAGGGGAAACCATAATCAAATATCGTACGAAAGTAATCCCTTTAGGCGGCACGACCGTACGTTCACAACTCCGGGCGCGCCAGGTCGGCCTTCACGAGCTCGTCGCCTCGGTCGAGCGCGGCGGCGACCGCGGCCGCCTTCGACGGAAACGGACCGATGCTGTCGGCGCCGTCGAATGGAAACAGCAGCTTGCCGTCGGTTTTGCGCACGACCTTGAGCGTGCCGAAAAAACCGCTTGCGCTGCTGCCCCGGTACGAGGCGTAAATTTGAAAGTCGTCCTCGCTGGTTCCGGGCGTAGGCGTCATCGTGCGCGTCGGATACAGGACCAGCTTAGGGCGTCGGCCGCTCGATTGATTCACTGGAATCACCGCTTCTCATGTCGATGATTCATTGTGGGACACCGCACATGCGCTCATCGTGTACTTAACGCATCCCTTCGCGCCGCTGTTGCAAAGGGGGTCGACGGCATGTCCATTGCTGCATGCCAAGACCCGAAAACCGGGCGACTTGCGCATAAACCGCGCGAAGTCCCAATGCCCGAGACCGATAACAAGAACGATGAAGGAAGCGCAAATGCGGGCCACCATCCTCTCCCACGAAGTACCGTCGGAAGTATCGTCCGTGGAGGTGCATCGGTTCAGCTTCAGGATCGACGACGAGCCGTCGCGACCCATGACCGAATTCATATCGCTGCGCACGGCGCGCGTGCTCGTGCAGCACTTCGAGGATGGCAACGCGTTCATCCGGATGCTGCGGGCGATCGTCGCCGCGCGTCGCGACGAATACGACGACCTGCTCGGACGCGTGTATACGGATCATCCCGGCTGAAAGGATCAGCGGCGCGCTTCGGTCGCCATTCTCAACGCGAGGCCGGCGAGCACCGTGCCCATCAGCCAGCGTTGGATCAGCAGCCATGCGGGCTTGCGCGCGAGAAAGAGCGCGATGGTTCCGGCGGTCATCGCGACGATCGAATTGACGGTGATGCTGAGGATGATCTGCACGACGCCGAGCACGAGCGACTGGCCGAGCACGCCGCCGTGCGAAGGATCGATGAACTGCGGCAACAGCGACAGATACAGCACCGCGATCTTCGGATTCAGCAGGTTGGTGACGAAGCCCATCGTGAAGAGCTTGCGCGGGCTGTCGATCGGCAGATCGCGCACCTGAAACGGCGAGCGTCCGCCGGGCTTCACGGCCTGCCACGCGAGATAGAGCAGATAGAGCGCGCCGCCGAAGCGCAACGCGTCATAGGCGAACGGGATTGCGATGAGGAGCGCGGTGATGCCGAACGCCGCGAATAGCATGTAGACCACGAAGCCGAGCGCGACGCCGCCGAGCGAGATGAGTCCTGCGCTGCGGCCCTGACAGATCGAGCGCGAGATCAGATAGACCATGTTCGGCCCTGGCGTGAGCGCCATGCCGAGCGCGACCAGGGCGAAAGCGAACAGTTGCGGCGTATGAGGCATCGACGGACTCCGGCGGAAATAATGTCGATGCATTCTGCCGCGCGGTTTTCCACGACGCCAGATACGGAACCGGCGTCGCCCGTCGATACACTTCGTGTTTAACGCATGCCGCCGCTTGCAATGAGACTTTCGCCGGTCATCCAGCGCGCGTCGTCGGATGCGAGGAACACCGCGATCGATGCGATATCGTCCGGCTGACCGAGACGTCCGAGCGGCGTTTGCGCGAGCGCGGCCTTGTCGAAGTCGGAATCGATGATGCCCGCGCTATGCGTGCCTTCGGTCACGACGACACCCGGATTGATCGAGTTCACGCGAATCTTGCGCGCGCCCAGCTCGCGTGCGAGCACGCCCGTGATCGCATCGACGGCGCCTTTGGTGCCGCTGTAGACCGCGCTCGTCGGCGGCGTGATACGCGTCACGACCGAACTCACGTTGATGATGCTCGCGCCTTCGCCGAGGTGTTTCGCGGCGGCTTGCGTCGTCAGCAGCGTGCCGAGCACGTTGATGTTGAACTGTCTATGAAAGTGCTCTTCGGTGATCTCTTCGAGCGCGGCGAATTCATAGACGCCCGAGTTGTTCACGAGGATATCGAGGCGTCCGTAGGTCTCGATCGCCGCATTCACGATGCCCTGCGCATCGGCCGCTTTCGACACGTCGCCGCCCACGGCGATCGCCTTGCCGTTCGATGCCGTGATCTCCGCGACGACTGCATCCGCGCCCGCCTTGCTGCTCGCATAATTGACGACGACCGACGCGCCTTCTGCCGCGAGCGCCTTTGCAATCCCGGCTCCGATACCTTTCGATGCGCCCGTGACGACCGCGACCTTGCCTGCGAGTTTGCTCATGATGGAATCCTTGAAGAGGTTATTTAATGCCCGGATGCGCCGTTGCGTTTTGCAAGAGCGGCGCGACAGGATGAAATGTAGCCATCTCCGCCAAGGCGATAAAGCAGCGTAGAGTGAAAAGACTTGAGGCCTCACGCGAATAATCGATCGGAGACGGCGCATGAATACGACTATGCCTCGCACGGACGTTCAGTTCGCCGGTCAGATTCCCGAGCTTTACGAGCGGCTTCTCGTGCCGATGCTCTTTGCGCCCTACGCCGAAGATCTTGCAGCGCGCGCGGCGGCGCTCGCTCCATCGCGCGTGCTGGAAACGGCAGCGGGCACCGGCGCCGTCACGCGCGCGATGGCGCTTGCATTGCCCGCTCATGTCGATATCGTCGCGACCGATTTGAATCAGGCGATGCTCGATCGCGCCGCGACGACGCCCATCGGACGCACCGTGACATGGCGGCAGGCGAACGCGTTGCAGTTGCCTTTCGACGATGCAAGCTTCGATATCGTCGTCTGTCAGTTCGGCGCGATGTTCTTTCCCGACAAGCCCGCGGCTTTCGCAGAAGCGCGTCGCGTGCTGCGGCCGGGCGGCGCGCTGCTCTTTAACATATGGGATCGCATCGAAGAGAACGCGTTTGCCAATACGATCACCGATGCACTCGGCCATCTCTTTCCCGATGATCCGCCGCTTTTCATGAAGCGCACGCCGCACGGCTACTTCGATCGCGGAGCGATCTCACGCGATCTCGCATCGGCGGGCTTCGACGCGATGCCGCGTTTCGAAACCGTCACGCGACGCAGCCGCGCATCGTCGGCGCAAGAGGTCGCGCTCGCCTATTGCCAGGGCACACCGTTGCGCAACGAGATCGAATCGCGTGCGGGCGCGAGTCTGGACGAAGCGACATCGATATGCGCGCAAGCCATCGCCGCGCGCTTCGGCTCCGACTATCCGGACGGGAAGATTCAGGCGCACGTCATCGAAATCCGGCGCTAACCGAGCACGCGTCCGAGCCATGCAATCAACGCATCCGGCGAGCAACGCGCGCTTCTATAACCGATATGTCCGTCCGGCCGCACGACCCACGCCATGCCGTTCTTCGCGCCGACGGCATCGGCGAATTCGCGCGCTTCGTCGCTCAACGTCCGATACGCTTCACACGCAGGCACGAACGACGCCGCCTTCGCAACGTCCGGCGACACGATCAGCACCGCGCTCGCCGCCGTGCCGAGTGCGGCGCGCCACGCATCGACCGTTGCAGCGAACGCGGCGACGCGTGCGCCATCGGCATCGTCATCGATATAGCCGATGAGCGTGTGACGTCCGCGTCCGAGATGATCGTGCAAGCGCTGCGCATGACCGATGAACGCCTCCACGAGACCGCCGGCTTGCGGTGCACGATCCCCGGGCGCGGGCAATTCGGGCGTCATGTCGATGGTTTCGTCTGCAACTATCGAGCTGCTGCCGCGATAACTCACCAGCAATTGCGTCTCGCGCATCGCGGGCTTGATCTCGCCGTGCGCGAGAACCGTGTTCAGCGCGCGGCTCGTCGATTCGACGACATCGAGCCCGACTGGCCGCCGCTCCGCTTCGTAACTGTCGAGCAGCGTCTGACTCGCGAGACCGCGCGACGCGAGCGTGAGTTTCCACGCGAGATTGTGGACGTCCTGCAAGCCCGTGTTCATGCCCTGCCCGCCGACGGGCGGATGAATATGCGCCGCATCGCCTGCGAGAAACACGCGGCCGCGCGAATACTGCTGCGCGATCCGGTGACTCACGCGATACACCGACGACCAGCGCATCGACGAAAGCCGCGTGCCCTTCGGCAGGACCGGCAGCATGATGCGCTCGATCTCATCGAAAGCGGGCGTGGCGTTCGGCGCGTGTCTGGCGGCATCGTCGGGAAGCAGGACCATCGACAGACGATAGCGACGCACCGAACCGCGCACCGGCAACGCGGCGAGCGTCGTCGATGCGGCCCTGTCCTCACCCGACACATTGAAGCGATACATCCTTCCGCGCGGCAGATTCCAGTCGACATCGACATCGGCGAGCATGAAGGTCTGCGGATACTGATCTCCTTCGAACGCGACGTTCAGATGACGACGCACCGTGCTGCGCGCGCCGTCGCAGCCGACGAGCCAGCGGCATCGAACCGTGCGGCTCTCGCCACATGCGTCCTGTACGCATGCGTCGATGGCATCGGCCGATTCGGTGAAATCGATGAGCGTCGCCCCGTATTCGACGTGCCCGCCGTTGCGCGCGAGCGCCGCTTCGAGAATGCGTTCCGTCTCGAACTGCGCGAGCGAGAGCGCGCCGTACGGCAGCCCGGCGCGCGGCACTTCGGCGCTGAACGCGGGCGCGCCGTCCTGATACGTGTCGGCGCCGGTCAGCCACACGCCCGCATCGATCGCGTCGCGCGCGATGCCGATATCCTCGAAAATCTCAAGCGTGCGCGCCGTGACGCCCAGCGCCTTCACGAAAAACGCGCGCTCGTCGTGTGCATCGATGATGCGCACGTTCACGCCATCGCGGCGCAGTTCGGCAGCCAGCATGAGGCCGACGGGCCCCGCACCGGCGATCAGCACATCGGTCGAATCGAACATGATGCGTGTTTCTCCTGAGGAAACCGGCGAATGTCATCGACTGCCGTCAGGGAGAATAACCGCTGGATGCGCGCTCGTGGCGATGTGCATCAACCGGCGAGCGGCCCGAGACGCATGCCGATCGCGCAGCCCGCCGCGATCACGAGAAGCACGGTCGCGGCGATCGTCGCGTAGAGGAAATCGCGTTGCCGCGCGAACACGGCGAGCATCAGCACGACGCGCAGCGCCGGCAGCAAGATGAAGAGCGCGACGCCCGCCGTCAGAAGTTTCGTGCCGGCGAAGAGACCCGCGCCGATCAGCGCGCACGCGGCCCACGTGCCGCACTGTAGAAAACCGGCGAGCAGGCGATCGAGCGTTTTCGGCGTGAGGTCTTTCATCGCAGCAGATCGATACCGATGCCTTGCATGAACATCTGACAGGCGACGAGCAGCAGCATCGACAGAAACAGCAGGCGCAGGCGCTCGCCGCGCACTTTCATCAGCACGCGCGCGCCCGCGATCGCGCCGATCACCGAGCCGAGCGCGACCGGTCCCGCGATCGCGCTCACGATCTCCCCGCGCAGAAAATACGCGCTCGCGCTCGCGGCGGCCGTGACGCCGATCATGAAGTTCGACGTCGCCGTCGATACCTTGATCGGCAGACGCAATGCGTTGTCCATCGCCGGAATCTTCAGGATGCCGCTGCCGATGCCGAGCAGCGCGGAAACGAGTCCTGCCGCGTACATCAACGTGAGGCCGACGGGCACGCGGCGCACTTCGTAAGGGATGTCGCGACGCGAGGTTCTGTCGGGGTAGCTGGAATGAAGGCCGAGCGCGGCGGCGAGTCCGTTCGATGGAATCGGCCTCGACGTGCCCGCCGGATCTTCGCGGCGGATGAACATCTGCCACGCCGACACCAGCAGCACGCCCGCGAAGAGGAAATCGAGCGCGGCCACCGGTACGACGCCCGCGACGAACACGCCCGTCAGCGCGCCGAGCGTCGTGCCGGTTTCGAGTACGACGGCGAGCCGCACGTTCGTCAGACCGCCGCGCAGAAACGCGGCTGCGCCGCCGCAGGAACACGCGATCACCGACACGATGCTCGTGCCGATGGCGGCGTGCATGTCGATATGGAAGAACATCGTCAGGATGGGCACGATGAACAGGCCGCTCGCCATGCCCAGCATGCCGCCCGCCGCGCTCGCGCCCAGGCCCGTGCAAAAGAGCCAGAATGTGGCTTCGAAGCTCATCGTCAAAGCATCGGTGAGGTATCGCCAAGGAATCAATATAACATGTTATAACGAGCGGCAAAAGCCGACGATGCATGGTCTCGCGCTATGATTGCCCATTGCACGACGACAACGACAGCCAACATGGCCCGACGAAGCAAACAGGAAGACATTCAGGCGGAGACTCTCGACACGACGGATGAGGACGCGTCATCTGGCGGCGGTTCCAGCTATCTCGTGCCGGGCCTCGAACGCGGCTTGCGCATCCTCGCCGAATTCTCGGCGCGCGAGCCGGTGCTGGCCGCGCCGGAGCTCTCGCGGCGCATCGGCATTCCGCGCACGACGACGTTCCGTCTGCTGCAAACGCTCGAAGCGCTGGGCTTTCTCGAACGCGTGAACGGCGATCGTAGTTTCCGGCTCGGCGTCGCCGTGCTGCGGCTTGGGTTTGAGTACGTCAACTCGCTGGAGCTGACCGATTTCGGCACGCCGATTCTCGAACGTCTGCGCGATGCGACCGGGCTTTCGACACATCTGCTGATCCGCGATCAGCGCGATGTCGTGTTCGTCGCGAAAGCGCAGAGTCATGAGCCGCTGTTCAGCTCGGTGAAGGTGCATGTCGGTACGCGTCTTCCTGCTCATGCGACCGTGCATGGTCATGTGCTGATGGGCGATTTGTCGATGGCCGCGCTGAAGGCGCTTTATCCCGAGGCTCAACTGGAGAAGTATACGGAGCGGACGCCCGCGACTATCGAGGAGCTTTACGAACGCGTGGAAGAATGTGCTTCGCTCGGGTATGGGCTCAGTGAAGCATCGTTCGAGCGGGGGATTTCGGTCGTTACTGCGCCCGTACGGGATCATTCCGGCGCGATCGTCGCGGCGGTGGCGGCGACCGTGCCGCGGTCGGATATCGGCGCCGATGATGAGAAAGCGCGGCTTGTCGCGAAGGTATGTGGCGCTGCGGTCGAGCTTTCCATGCGGCTGAATTATCGGCCTTCTGAGGGGGATCGTACCGTGGGGCGCGCTGCGAGTGCTTGAGGTTTTCTCTCGCCGGATCCCGTTTTCTTTTTGGTCTATTAGCACTGCCCCTGTGCGGGGCGGCGGTCACTTTCTTTGCTGCAAAGAAAGTAAGTTTTCTTGTCTACGAGTTTAATATCAAAAGAATTTCTCGACCGTCGAATACCGCGAGCGTACACATTGCTAGACACTAGGAGTGTCGAGCAAAGACGCCGCATCGACGCTTTCGCGCATTCCGCCAAGTTCGGTCCTGAGACAAGCCGCGCTTGTTACGTCGCGCATTTCATAGACGCTGTCTTCATGGTTGCGCATTATGTCGACGGTTCTTTGAAGCGTGCGAAATAGCAGTCGCATGGCAGCGATACGTGGATCGAGTGTAGAAGGCTCGGAATACGCTGAGGAAGGTTGTCGCCGTGAGGATGCGTGTGAGACTGCCGATTGTTTTTGATGTAGCACCGGTCTAGCTCCTGTTTTGGACAAACCCGGAGCCGCCCCCTGTCTCCCAGTTGGGGGCGGGCGGGAACAATGACAGGGTTGGAAGACCGGGACGCTACACCATTGCCAACAACCCTCGCGGGTTCTCTGCCACGTCCCGCTCTTAGGCCCGACAAAGCATCGAGCGCCGTTGGTCAGATGGCGCACGTGGTCTAGCTGCGCTCCATGTCGAAAGAGCGCGACGAACGCCAGCCGGCATTGCGCGGGCTCACGGGTGCAGAGTGTCTTCAAAACCGCCGAGTCCTGGCTGGCGCTACCACGCGCCAGCGATGTAATTATGCGTCGCACCTGCGCGAAATCATTTTAAGAGAAATCCGACCTTGTATTGCTGCTTCTTGGCAGTGTCTTTGGCCTAAGGGTTTTTTTTGCTTCCTCTCGAAATAATTCCCGCCTACGTTTCGCCGGTCGTGCGCTGAATCCGTATGCGCCCGATTAGATAGGAATGTTTATCAGGCCATGGCCTGACAGCATCTCGATGCAGGGAATCCGAATGGAAGCACAAACAAAGCGATCCACCGCACTCGCGCGCTGGATCACTGGCAGGCAGAACTACTATCTCAAGGTGCGAGGCGCACCGCCGAGCGATGGCCTCTCGATCATCTCCGTCAAGGCGAT